>JAPJMP010000069.1 GCA_026461645.1 Burkholderiales bacterium | reverse complement strand
GGCGACTAATTATGAGCAAATCAAATCTGATATTAAAAGGTATGATTCACTATTAATTGACCATATCAGTAAAACCAGTATTTACCTATCAGAAGCGGTAGAAAAAGAACATTCTCGTTTTGTGCAAAAGATAGCATCTGATTCTAATGCTATTATTGCCGGAATAAGCGAAGCTGTTGCCAGCGAAATTGCTACACAAACTGATCTTATTAATAATAGTATGAAGAAGCTGGATGACAAATTATTCAAGTGGTTTTGTGGTGCCTTTGTTGGTTGCATTTTTACATTATTTGCTTGTTCTATACTTAGCTCAACCTGGACGGCAAATAAAGTTATTGGTAATGCAAGAGTATTTAAAATTGTACCTGGTGCTTTAAATACCCAAACTACTTTACAAAAATCAAGGCATCATTAATCATTACTTCACTGACATTAATTGCACCATAAAACATTTAATATAGTATATTAGGATTGTAAGAGCTCTATATTGTTGCATTTCAATTATTATATTTAATTAATACTAAGCCTTTACTTTTATAGTACAATGATGTAATTATGATATTACTCTAATAAATATCAAATCATTTGTCTATTTTGCAGGTAAAATACATCCTAATTACAATAAAAAGTTCGTAATGGTAATAATCATCTATTGACAATTATTAACTGGTGGTTTACGATCTGGGTCAATATCATAGCCCACTTCATCTTGCAATCTATAGCTATAACATGTAATAGTGCTATATCCATTATTTATACAATTATTATATCTAGTTTTAATAAAATTGTTTCTGATATTAATGTAATTTTTATATGAGGCTGAATTATAATATGCATCATTACATTTTTTAGTTTGAGCTTCTTTTTCTTTTTGAACTTTTATTTTTTCTAACTCCACCCTTTGTCTTTCTTCCTCAGCTCGTTGTTCTGCAATTTTTTCCTGTTTTGCTTCTTCTATTTGACTTTCAATGACATCATTTATGTCAGAAACAGCATCATCAATCTCATCAATATTTTTAAAATATTGTAATTTATATTTTTTACCATCTTTTTCTAAAGTTGGTTGTTCATTACTATTTGTCCAAAAATTACTCCAGCCATGCCCCACAAATGAAAAAGTATTGCCTTCTAAACAGTCATTGATAGAATCAACTAGTGTATTATCTATGGCTCTATCCTTAATGCTTTGTTCAACTAAATAACAATATTTACCGGTTTCAGTTAAAAGCTCATTATTGCTTGTCGCATAAGCAGTGCTCCATATTAATAATAAACATAATTTTTTCATAATTGCTTCCTATGTTAATTGTTAAAGGAAATTGCGCATATTCTAATATTCCATTATTAGTGTAAATATAAACATTCTTACCAAATGAATTTACGCGAAGATGCAAAAATTTACGCATTCATCTTTTTCTTGATGAATTATCTAATCCTTTATTAAATAGAAACGATTCAGCCTGATCATATAGGTCTAAAGGTTGTTTAGCAGCTATTAACTGTTGTTTTTTATCCTTTTGACTCATATTGCTCTTATTAATGCTATCAGCGTCTTCTCTATATAACTCACTCAAATTGAAATCACCGCTTTCATCGCAAGCAGATAAATTTGAAATCGAATTATTATTATCTATTGGTATTATTCTCATTAATGGAATATTATTATTATAATAATTAAATTCTTCACCAGATTTAGGTTGGGAGCACACATGTATATCTCCAGCATCATCTTGCCATTCAGGAATACTTCCAGTACTAGAAATAATATCTCCAGATTTAATATTAATTATATTTGATGGGAATATAATAACTACTTTATCACTATTATTTATTGTTTGAGGCAATTTAATCATTGATTCTTGATTTTTAATAAAATTAGCATATGGTACATTTTGTGATATACAACTATTGCTTAAATTGTGTTGACAATTTAGCAACAGACGTCTAAGGTTTACAATAGTAAATAATAAACTACCATGTTCTATCTTATTATGATTTTCATCAAAAATTTCATTGTTAATTACAGATAATGATTTTGGGAATATAGCTTCGTCCTTAATACTAATCATAATACCATCAATATCTCCGATTTGAACGACTCTTACTGCAGTAATGGTCTTTGCATTGTTATGCAGTTTTTTACCGCATGCTGTTACTGTTAAGAATATACAAATAACTAGAAACATTTTTTTCATTTTTTTTCTTTCTTATATATTATCTATTTCAATATTGATTTAAGATAGGTAAGTTCATTATTAAATATATATTTGTAATTAGTATTTAATGTAATCAAACAATTATTAATTTGAATATACGCAAAATTATTTGGGTAAGTAGGAGGTCGGCTTAAATAAAAAAAGCCCTTTGCCCATTCTAATTCATTTATGGCATCTAACGGAAACTGTTTAGAATTATCATTATATTGCTCGCCAGCATCACCTGTTTTATTTAAACATTCTACTATAATAGAATTTGAATATGCTTCATCATCGTTATAAACAATTTGATTCTCACGATAATATGAGCCACTAATTCGATGACTATTATTAGGCGCTAGATCTGCCTTATACCAATTATTTTTAATCTCTGGAGATATAAAATAATTAGCGTCTTTATATACTTTATAATGATTATAGTAAGAACAAGATGTTAATACTAAACATAGTATTATATTAATCAATATTTTATTCATTCTTTAATTTGTCATAAAAAAATAAGCACAACAACGTTAATATTTATCCCTAACAAACACCCATTCTTCTGAGCAAGTAAACGCGCCCAAACTATTCAACTCATATTATTTGTTGCATAAGTTCTTCTTGTTCACTCATTACATACGCCGTTATATAATAAG
>JAPJMP010000068.1 GCA_026461645.1 Burkholderiales bacterium | reverse complement strand
GAATTAAGGGGTTAAATTATGAAAAAACCTGGCTGGTTAAGAATTTTATCATTAGAGAATCATGAAAAAACTCAAAGTTTTAAGATTTTAATGAATAAATTTCTCGTTTATTGTAAAGAGCATGGATATCACAAGGGCTCAGATCCACATATAGTTGAATTTCTTGAGCAAAATAAAGTTGGGCCTTTGCGACGAAAATTATTAATTGGTATTCTTGAATTAAGAAATTATATTAAAGGTAAAAGATTAGATCATAATATTGATGTTATTGAAGACAACTTTAAGTTTAGAACTAATAAATTATCTTACCTTATTCAAAAAATAATCAAGCGGCGTGAACCAAAAAATAAAAAATAGCAGTTACATTTTTGGCAATAAATGTTTAACACCTTTAAGCATTTTTGCCATACCACCGCCACCAAATTTTTTCATCATATCACTCATTTGTTCATATTGTTTTAGCAACTGATTTACTTCTTGCACACTACTACCACTACCCAAAGCAATTCTTCTTTTGCGCGAGGCTTTAAGAATGTCAGGTTTAGTTCTCTCTAAAAGAGTCATTGAATTAATAATAGCTATATTTTTTTTGATCATTTTTTCATTAACCACATCCGCAGCTTTAGTTGCTATAGCATTGGGCATTTTATCCAGAATTTTATTTAATCCACCCATATTATCAACTTGTTCGAATTGTTTTTTCATGTCATCTAAATTAAATCTTTTACCCTTTTGAATTTTCGTCATTAATTCTTGAGCTTGTTGCTGATTAACCGAGCCCTTAACTTCATCAATTAAAGATAAAATATCGCCCATTCCAAGAATTCTAGAAGCTAATCTATCAGGATAAAATGGCTCTAATCCAGCCACTTTTTCAGAAACTCCAATAAATTTTATTGGTTTACCAGTTACTTCACGAATTGATAATGCTGCCCCACCACGTCCATCTCCATCCATTTTAGTTAAAATAACGCCTGTTATACCAAGAGCCTCATTGAATGCTTTAGCTGTATTTACTGCATCATGACCTAACATGCTATCTGCAACAAATAAAGTTTCCAGTGGATTAATATTTTTATAAATAGCAGTTATTTCTTGCATCATAAATTCATCAACAGTATTTCTACCAGCAGTGTCAATTAGTAAAACATCAAAATAACGACTTTTTGCATATTCTTTTGCACGTAGAGCTATTTCAACCGGTTTATCTTGGGGCGTGGTAGGGAAACATTCTACCTCAATGCTTTGAGCTAAAATTTTTAGTTGCTCAATCGCTGCTGGGCGATAAACATCGGCACTAACTACTAGTACTTTTTTCTTCTCTATATTTTTTAAGCGCCAGGCTAATTTGCCAACAGTTGTAGTTTTACCAGCACCTTGTAGACCAGCCATCAAAATAACCACTGGTGGAGTTGCCGCTAAGTTTAATTTATCATTAAACCCACCCATAAGTTCAATTAATTTTTGATGAACAATATCAATAAATGCTTGATCTGGCTTAAGACTGCCAATTACTTTCTGTCCAACTGCTTCAGTTTTAACTTTGGTTATAAAATTTTTTACGACCGAGATTGCAACGTCAGCCTCCAATAATGCTATTCTGACTTCGCGTAAAGCATCCTCTATATTTGACTCGGTTAATCTTGCATTGCCTGATATCGTTTTAACCACATTACTAATACGGTTAGATAAATTGTCAAACATTAATTCCCCCCATTACTCTCTTAATTCGCTAGGTAAAGCGAATATCATTTTTTCTTCAACTGAAGTTAAATTTTCAATAGTATTAAAACCATATTGTCCTAAACGTTCAATAACTCCAGTTACTAAAATTTCTGGAGCAGATGCACCAGCAGTAACTCCAACCACCTCTACTCCATCAATCCATTCTTGACAAATCTCGTTCGCATAATCAATTAAATATGCTTTAATTCCTAAATTTTCAGCTAACTCTTTTAGTCGGTTTGAATTAGAACTGTTCTTACTGCCAATAACTAATAACATTTCACATTTTTTAGTTAACGCTTTAACTGCATCTTGCCGATTTTGTGTGGCATAGCAAATGTCTTCATTTTTGGGAAGCTTAAGATTTTGAAATGTGAGTTTCAATTCTTGAATAATTGATTTGGTTTCATCTACCGACAATGTAGTTTGCGTAACTACCGCAATTTTATTAATGTCTTTAGAAATAGGTAAATTAGCAACATCCTCTAATCTTTCTATTAAGAAAATATCACCAGTTACCTGCCCCATTGTTCCTTCAACTTCAGGATGCCCTTTATGACCTATCATGACTATAGTATAACCATCGCGGTGTAAATTTTTTATTTCGACATGCACTTTACTTACCAATGGACAAGTTGCATCAAAAATCATTTTCAAATTTTTATGCTTGGCTTCTTTTCTAACAGCTAAAGGCACTCCATGTGCAGAATAAATTAAAATACTGTTTGCCGGAACATCCTTAATTTCTTCAATAAAAATCGCGCCCCTGGCCTTCAAGTCATCAACAACATATCTATTATGTACTACTTCATGTCTTACATAAATGGGTGCCCCGTATTTATTTAAAGCTTTCTCAACAATAGCAATTGCTCTGTCAACTCCGGCACAAAAACCGCGCGGAGTCGCTAAAATAATTTTTTTTACCATTTACTCTGCTTACTATGTTTAAAAAATAAACTATCAATGATAATCATGGTTACCCCTATACAAATAAAACTATCAGCAATATTAAATGCTGGCCAATGATGATCACCAATATGCCAATCAATAAAATCAGTAACTCTACCCGCAATAATGCGATCAATTAAATTACCAACGGCACCACCTAAAATAAAACTAATCGCAACACCAATCCAGGCTTTATAGTTCTTATTTAAAATATAATAAGCTAATATCATTGAAACAAATGTAGCAATAATCCCAAAAAATATTCTTTGCCACCCACCTTCGTTAGCCAACAGGCTAAATGCTGCCCCTTGGTTATAAGCTAAAGTCCAATCACAATACTGATTAACTTTAACACTTTGTAATAAAGTTAAATTATTACGTACAATAAATTTGGTAAGTTGATCAAAAATAACAATAATAAAAGAAATCACCAAAAATAAAATTCTGTATTTAGTTGCAATTCCTGGAATTTTCATTATTTTTATTGGTTTATTGTCTTTCATTATCCCCCCCTATCTAAGCAAATTTTCTAGTTTCGCCATTTTTAAATAAATTTTCAACACAACGCTCACAAATTGTTGCATGCTCTTGAGTTGCTCCAACTGTATCTGAATAATGCCAGCATCTTTCACATTTAGCTTTTGTGCTTGCAACTACTTCAACTTTAATTATATCACTTTCTTGTAAAGTTATACTAGACACCATGTAAGCAAATTTAAGATCCTGCCCTAATTGTTGCAATAAATTCAAGGTGTCTTTATTCGCATAAATAACTATCTCGGCTTGCAATGAAGACCCAATTGCACCACTAATTCTGCTATTCTCAAGTTCTTTTAATACTAATTTTCTAATTTCACTAATTTTATTCCAGCGATTTGATATTTCATGTTCCTGTTCCACTAATGGTACAGCATGAAATAAATGATACATCGTGCTATCTTCATGATTATGCATTAACTCTTCCCATGCTTCCTCGGCCGTAAAACATAAAATTGGTGATAACATTAAGATTAAACTTTTAGCCACATGATAAATTGCTGTTTGTGCTGATCTTCTTGCTAAGCAATCTTTTTTCGCCGTATATAATCTATCCTTTAATATATCCAGATAAAATCCGCCCAAATCCTCAGAACAATAAATTACTAATTCTTGTACAATTGAATGAAATTGATAACTTGGATAAAGTTGCGTAACAATATTTTGTTGAAGTGAGTTTAACTTTATTAATGCATACTGATCAACCTCAACTAATTTATTAATCTCTACTTCATCTACTTCAGGATTAAAGTCAACCAGATTTGCTAATAGAAATCTTAAAGTATTTCTAATTCTGCGGTAAGACTCGGTAATTTGTTTCATAATTTCTTCTGAAAAAGCTATATCTCCAGAATAATCGATACTTGCCGCCCATAAACGCAAAATATCAGCACCATAACGCTTAACCCCATCAGGAATTGAAATAATGTTGCCTTTCGATTTAGACATTTTATATCCCTGACCATCGACTAAAAACCCATTGGTTAATAATTGTTTGTATGGAGCTGTTGCATTAATGGCACAACTAGTTAGCAATGATGACTGAAACCATCCACGATGCTGGTCTGAACCCTCTAAATAGAGGTCCGCTGGATAGAATAATTCATCTAATTGCTTGAGTACACTAAAATGTGTGGTACCAGAATCAAACCATACATCTAAAGTATCGGTTAATTTTTTATAATCACTAGCATTAGCAATATTAAGAGAAGCAGCAGTTAGATTCTCATCAAACCAGGCATCAATTCCAACCTTATCAATCATTTGTGCCACTTGCTGCAAAATCTTATAACTATCTGGATGTAATTCTTGAGTTTCTTTATGCACAAAGAATGTCATTGGCACACCCCAATTTCGTTGACGAGAAATACACCAATCTGGTCTATTCTTTATCATAGATTCTAACCGTGCACTACCCCATTCAGGGAAAAATTTAGTATGTGACACTTCATCTTGCGCTAACTGTCTTAAAGTTTTGTTACCTTTATTTCCCACTTTGTCCATACTAATAAACCATTGTGAGGTAGTCCTAAAAATTAGTGGCGTTTTATGTCGCCAACAATGAGGATAACTATGGGTTAATTTGCTTGCATGAAACAATGCCGCATTTGTTTTTAATACTTCAATGATGGCAATATTTGCCTGCCAAACAGTTATTCCAGCAAAGAGCAATGTGCTACTCTTAAATTTTCCATCTTCACCTACTGGATTAGTAATATCTAAATTGTATTCCACACCTACTTTAAAATCTTCAACACCATGAGCTGGTGCAGTATGAACTAATCCAGTACCAGCATCACATGTTACATGTTCACCCAAAATTATCGGCACTTCTTTAACATAAAATGGATGTTTAAACAATGTTCCAGCTAAGTTTTCGCCTGATTGATTTGCAATTATGGTGCAATTGGTTTCAGCACCAATTACACTAGTAATTAAATCAGTAGCAATAATTAAATATTCATCTGCAACCTTAACTAAAGAATAATTAATTTCTTTACCCAAACAAATTGCCTGATTTGCCGGTAATGTCCATGGAGTTGTAGTCCAAATTATTGCCGCTGTATTTGCAAACTGTGAATTTACTTCCACCATATTCGTACTAGCATTAATTTTATATAATTGATTAATAATTTGATTGTTTTTATCTTGCAAATAAGTTTTAATTAAATCTTGATTAACTTGATTAGCTAAAGCAAATTTAACATATATTGCTGGCGATACTTTTTCTTGATATTCAACTTCTGCCTCAGCTAGAGCAGAACCGCATTCAATACACCAATGTACAGGTTTGAAACCACGAAACATAAAACCATTGTTATAAATTTCCCCTAAAGCCCTAACTATATTAGCTTCGGTGCTAAAATTCATTGTTTTATAAGGATTACTCCATTCTCCTAAAATACCTAAACGCATGAAATCAAGCTTTTGTAAATTAATCTGTTCTTCAGCATAACTGCGGCATTTATTTCTAAATTCTTTTGCTGCCAACTGTTTGCCATATTTTTTTTCAATATTTAACTCAATTGGCAATCCATGACAATCCCAGCCTGGTACAAAAGGTGCATCATAACCAGATAATGTTTTAGAACGAATGATGATATCTTTTAAAATTTTATTTGATGCATGGCCAATATGAAGCTGCCCATTTGCATAAGGAGGCCCATCATGTAATATAAATTTTTTACGCCCTTTGGCTTTTAGCCTAACTTGGCGATAACGATCTTGTGCTAGCCATTTTTCAAGCATTAATGGCTCACGTTTGGCTAAATCGCCTCGCATCGGGAAATTTGTTTCTAATAAATTAATCGTATTTTTATAATCCATCTGTAAACCCAATAAAACTGATTTTAATTTTGTATATTTGCAAAGTATTCTTTTGCTATTTTTATATCAAGAAAAATTCGTTCAAATAGTATTTTTAAATCACTATATTTTTCTTCGTGGCGAATGAACTTTATAATTTCAATAGTAGCGATTTTACCATATAAGTCAATTTCAACATCGAGCAAATGCGCTTCTAATTTATAGACATTTAGTTTATTAGTGGTAGGATTGTGCCCTAAACTGGCAACAGCATTATATCTAGCATTATTAATATACACATATACAATATACACACCACATAAAGCTAATCTTACTCGGCCAAGCGTTAAGTTTATTGTTGGCACTCCAAACTTGCGCCCTAATTTCATACCATGCACAACTCTTGCGGTATAGTGTAAATTACGTCCCAATAATTTTTTTACTAAAGATAAATCATTACAACTTGCTGTAGTTCGGATTAATGAGCTTGATATTCTCCTACCCTCAACCATTATTGAAGTAATAATTTTGCACTGAATATTATTTTGCATTAGGGTTTGACTATTTCCCAGGCCACCTTTACCAAATTTAAAATCATCACCAACTACTGCATATTCAACATTCAACTGTTTTTGCAAAATTTGCGTAATAAATGTTTGCGCTGGCATATTTGCAATAGCTGCATTAAAATGAATGACAATTAATTCATCAACTAAATTTTGTTGTTTAAGAACAATATATTTATCTCTTAATAAACTTAAACGGCTATACCTTTCGCGGTTTAACTGATCATTAAAATACTCATGTGGTAGAGCTTCAAAAGTAATTAAAATTCTTTTGTAATTATTAGCTTGAGCTAATATATTTACTTCCTGTATAATTTTTTGATGCCCCAAATGTAAACCATCAAAATTACCAATTGTTACTATTGATTTCTTTTTAATCTTACCTTGCGAATTAATTAATATTTTAAACATATTTTCAATTATTGTCCGCTTAATTAT
>JAPJMP010000067.1 GCA_026461645.1 Burkholderiales bacterium | reverse complement strand
TTTGATTTTATTTAAACCTGCTCTATTATCCATTGCTGAATTTAAGATTAGGGTATTTTGTCCACGATCATTATAATTAAAAGCCACTTTAATAATATCTAAAGTTTTGCCAGCATCCATTGCTGAATAACGAAAAAATAATTTAGCCATATTAATTAATATCCTATTTCAATAGCATTAATTTTGTGCGTGCAATCTTCATCTAGAAATAATTCATGTTTATAATCATCAATTAACGACACTAAGCCAATAGTTAAATTATCTGCGGTTTTGGCTAGATTAACCACTTGTCCCACCGATTGATTTTGATGTAAAGGACTAAATAAATTTTGACCAATAACACAGGATATTTCTGATTTAAATTGATACATACGACGCTTAACTTTGCCTAGATAGTGGGTTCTGGCCACAATTTCTTGACCAACATAACAGCCCTTTTTAAAATTAACCGCTGGTAACAAATCTAAATTTAGATGTTGTGGAATAAAGGTGTCTTCTAAGCTTTTATTTATAAAAGCTACTCCATGCTGCACTAAAAAATTATTAAATTCATTAACAGCATCAATTTTATGTTCCATTTCAGCAGTAGAATAATTTAAAAATAAATTAGAATCTAAAGACAAATTAAGATTATCTGCAACTAATACTGTTGATAAAAAAATGCAAGCATGCAACTGATATATATTTACTTTTGAGCGCATAACATACATTTTAAGTTTAGTTGTAAGTGCATTAATTAAGGATACATCAGTAAACAAAATATATCTATTATCCTCTATTTTACTCATTATAAAATTTGCACAAACGCGACCCTTGACATTTAAATATGCATTATAAATAAATGATTGTGAATTTAATAAATTAATGTCATTGGTTAATTGCCCTTGCAAAAATTTGGCACTATCTTCCCCTTCTACAATCAATGCCGCAACTTGAGAAGAAATATCTTGTAACATGCTTAATTTTTACCTTGCAAAATTTGTTTAACATGTAGAAAATCTGCTTCGCTATCAACTCCTGGAGCATGCTCATTTTCAGTAATCATGACAGCAATTTTGTGCCCATTATATAAAACACGAAGTTGTTCTAAGGCTTCAACTTGTTCTAATATTGATGGTGTCATTTTAGCATATGAATATAAAAATTTTGCACTATAAGCATACACTCCAAAATGCCGTAATATATTAATATTAGTTGGTAGCGAAATTTTGTTAAGATCAGCAAAACCATCACGGTAATAAGGGACTGCAGATCGCGAGAAATATAAGGCATTGGCCTGACTATCTAAAACAACTTTAACAATATTAGTGTTAATGATATCAGCATAATTCTTAAGTGGATGCGCAATTGTTGCCATTGCAATTTTTTTACTAATTATAAAATCAGCTAAATCATTAATTAGGCTTGGGGCTATTAATGGTTCATCGCCTTGAACATTAATCACAATTTCTTCATCATTTAGGTGTAAAAGTTTAGCCGCTTCAATTAATCTTTCGGTGCCTGAATTATGTTCGCTACTTGTCATTACCGCTTCGATTTTAAAAGAATTACATAAATCATAGATAATTTTATGATCAGTTGCTACCACTACTTTATTGGCGTTAGATGCTAGGGCTTGTCTAGCGGTATGAATAATTAACGGAATACCATTAATTTCTTTAATCATTTTATTGGCAAAACGCGTGGAATTCATTCGTGCTGGAATTATAACTATAAATTTACTCCTGTTCATCATCAATCCTTCGAGCTTGATCAATTAGCATAACAGGAATATCTTCATCAATAGAATATGCCAGTTTACATTTATAACAAATTAATTCCTTATTTTTTGTCTTTAATTGGGCCTTACACACTGGGCACACAAGAATTTCAAGTAATTTAGCACTAAGCATATGCGATCCTAGAAAACAGTTTAATAAATTATACCATATTATTTATAATAGCTCTTCTATTTGGTCAATTAATTTTAGACTATTTAATTTAGCTTTAATATAAACAATTGCAACATTATTTAGCTTAAATTTTGCTAGTTTGGTATAATCTTTTTCAGTAACTAATATTAAATCATAATTTTGTGGAACATCATCCATAATGTAAGCATAGTGATCCGGAAAAGCTTGTGTATATTTTAAATCTATTTTAAGAGAATGTAAGAACATAAAAAAGTTTTTAGGATTACCTATGGCAGCAATTGCAGCAACTTTTTTAAATTTTAAATCATTTAAATCAAGTGTATTCTTTGTTTGAGGAAAATATATCTTATCTAGGATAATTTTTTGTTCATATAAATTTGACACCAAAGACATATACGAGTCAATATGCAGTGGAATATGATCATTAAAAACAATTGCATTAACCTGCTTTAGTTTCAAAGGTAGCTCACGAAGTGGCCCCATTGGAAGTAAAAATTTATTACCTAAAAGTCGTCTACTATCAATTACTGCAATTTCAAAATCACGCATTAACCGATAATGTTGCAAGCCATCATCGGATAAAATAATTTCAATATTGGGATATTTATTTAATAATGTAATTCCTGCCAGATAGCGATTTTTGCCTATAGCCACAGGGATATTATGTTGAGCATATATTAATGCTTCGTCGCCAACTAAATAGCTATCATCAGTGGCATATACCACTTTAGTTGGATATTCTAAGTTACTTTTATACCCTCTTAAAATTACTCCAACTTTAACTCCACGGCTAAGTAAAGTCTGAGCTATAGTTTGAGTTAAAGGTGTTTTGCCAACTCCGCCTACTGTAATATTGCCAATCACTACTACCGGCACAGGTAACGAAAACTTGGGTAAATATCCCAACTGGTATAATTTTTTACGCCCATAGATAATAAAAAAATAGATATAGCTTAGCGGTAGAAAAATGATTGACAATATAATACTGTTTTGTTTATACCAATGTCTTTCAATTTGACGAATTAGTTTATGTTTAATCGACGTTATATTCATATCTTTTAGGCAAAATAATTAAGATTTAAATTTATTAATTATATTCATTTTTAAATAAATATACGAACTAGGCATGGCCAAAAATATTATAGAAGTAACTATATAGAGCGGATTAATCATAAACTTATTAAATCCTTGTGAGGTAAAATATGAAATTATAATTGGACTTAGACCACCAAATACTACCATAGCTAAATTATAACTCAATGCAACTCCAGCTAAGCGAGTTTCCACGGGAAACAAGTTAGTTAATAAAATAGGTGTAAATACACCTACTATTCCACCAAGGACAGCTAATAGAACCAGCCCTACAATATAATATTCACTGGCAATTAAAAAATAGCCTAAAGGAAATAAAAATATTG
>JAPJMP010000066.1 GCA_026461645.1 Burkholderiales bacterium | reverse complement strand
TACTATGGGTATGGTTAAAGTTTTAATTTAAAAAAGGAAAGATTATGAAAAATTTAACAATAGTATGCAAAGATTTTGATTTAACTGAAGCAATTAAAGAGTATTTAGAAGATAAAATGTCATATTTATATAAGTTTTTTAATTGTGATGAAACTTCAATTAATTTTAATGCAAGAATAGGGAAAACGAGTAATCATCATAATCATGGTAAAATATTTTATGCAGAAATTAGTATTCATACGCCAGAAAAAAATTTTGGTGCACGAGTAGAGGCAGAAGAAATTTATGCTGCAATTGATAAAATCAAAGATGAGCTTGCTCGTAATATAACCCACTATAAAGATAAAACTTTATCGATATCTAGAAAACAAGGACATAAACTAAAACAAGAAAGTAGAAATATAGAATAAAAATAAAATGAATGTTTATGATACATTTTTTTCATCAGAACAGTTTGCAGTAGTTGGTGCCTCGGATAATAGAAGTAAATTTGGTAATAAGGTTTTAAGGTGCTATTTAGCCAATAAATTTATTGTTTATCCGGTGCACCCAATACTTGCGACAGTAGAGAGTATTTCTTGCTATAAAAATGTGACTTTACTACCCAATAGTGTAAAAAGCATTTCTGTGATTACACCGCCTAAAATTACTGAAGAAGTAATACAGCAAGCGCACCAAGCAGGAATTTGTAATATTTGGTTGCAACCTGGTAGTGAAAGTGAAGCGGCAATTTTACAATGCCAGAAATATAAAATAAATGTTATTGCTAATGGACCATGTATATTAAGATATTTAGGCTGGCATGAATTTTAAGTTATCTATATTAGTTTGTATATTGTTTGTAGGCATCAGGTTTCAAGGGGTTTGTGACACCATCCCTGCAACTAATCCATATTATCATACGCATATAAGAATACCAGAAGTAGACGATTACGATAAATTAGCTAAAGCTAAACATGATATGGTAGTAACGGATAATGTTGCGGCGAGTAAAGTTGCATTTAATATTTTGCATCAAGGCGGAAATGCCGTTGATGCAGCAATAGCTGCAGCGTTTATATTAAGTGTTGTTGAGCCTCAAAACTCTGGGTTAGGTGGAAGTGGTTATGCCCTTTATTATAATAAAAGCACAGAGGGTATTTTAGCTTTCGATGGAATAGTGTCTATTCCACAATCTTACTATACCACCCATTCATCTGATAAAATAATGTCTGACAATAGTGCCGCAGAAACTGTTGCTATTCCAGGCGAATTTGCCTTACTCTATCAGTTGCACCAAAAAGAAGGTAAATTAAGCTGGGAAAAACTATTATTGCCAGCAATTCAATTGGCTGAAAATGGTTTTGCCCTTAACACTAGGCTTTATAATGCTTTAGTGCTAGAAAAAGCACATCTTGATAAAATACCACAAATGCAGCAAATATTTTTAACGCAAAATAATGAAGTTAAACCAGTTGGAACTATCATTAAAAATCTTGAATACGCAAATACTTTAAAGTTAGTTGCTGCTAATCCTAATAGCTTTTATCGTGGCAAAATTGCCAAGGATATAATAGATAGGGTTAATAAAATCAATGATACTAAAATTTTAAATTTATCTGATTTTAAGGATTATATGGTTTTAAATAAAAAGCCAATTTGTAGTTTTTATCGTGAAAAATATCAAATCTGTTCGGTGGCTCCATTAAATAGTGGCGGCGTTACCTTGGAAGAGTTTCTGCTGATCTATTCGCAAGTATACTACCCAACAAGTGTAAATGATATTAATTGGATTTATTATTTTATACAAGCGAGCAAATTGGCATATGCTGATCGTAGTAATTATACTAAAAATTATTTATATGACTATGGTTTAGATGATGAAAAGATAGATTATGATTATCTTGAAAGTGGTTATATAGATGCACAAACTAAACTTATATCGCAAAAACCATTAGCACTACAATTATTGGATAAGAAAAATTCTGTTAAAACTAAATCCAGTGTTAGCATTCAAGACATCAAAGGTCAACAAATTGGAGCCACAGCAATAGCTATTGTTGATGAAAATGACAATGCCATTAATTTAACTTTAAATCTGAAAAATTTATTTGGCAGTAAAATTTGGGTGGATGGGTTTTTTCTAAATAATGTTTTAAAAAATTTTAATTTTCCAGCATATAAATTAGATAAAGAAAATAGTTTAGAGGAAGAAGAGCAGTTGCGGCCGCCATCAACTATGACACCTAGTTTAGTTATGGATGAGTTTGGTAATTTAAAATTAATTACCAATTCACCTGGTGGAACTCCATTAATCTGTTATGTGGCAAAAAATATTATATTGATGCTTGATTTTAATTTAGATCCTTATGCGGCTTCAAAATTTGGTAACTTATGTTCATTTAACAACAAGCTGTTACTTGAGGCAAATTCAAATGTGGCACAATACGGTTCACTATTAAAGGTTAAAAATGAGAGTGTGCTGTCGGTTGATTTATCTAGTTCTGAAGTTAGTATAATTAGAGGAAATAATGGTTATTGGTATGGTGCAAGCGATCCAAGAGAGACAGGTCTTGCGATAGGTGATTAATAATTTAAAAGAGAAAAATCATGTTAAATAAAAATATAATAATAGATTTTGATAGTACTTTTGTGAGTGTTGAAGCCTTGGATGAGTTAGCGAAAATTGCCTTAGCTAATAATTTGCAGCAGCAGCAAATATTACAACAAATTATTACTATAACTAAACAAGGAATGGATGGACAAATTTCGGTTAAAGAAAGTTTAAATCTGCGCATGAAATTATTTCAAGCAAATAAACAACATGTGGAAATATTAATTAGCAAATTAATGCAACAAATAACCCCTTCGATTAAAAGAAATATTGGATTCTTTAAACAATTTGCCTCCAACATCTATATAGTTTCAAGTGGTTTTAAAGAATATATTCAACCGGTTGTAGCAACATTTGCAATCGAACCTAATCATGTTTTTGCTAATAATTTTATCTATGATGAGGAGGGGAATATTTGCGGCATAGATTTAACCAACCCTTTAAGTGGTGATCAAGGAAAGGTACAAGTAGTAAATGATTTAAAATTAAGTGGAGAAACTATAGTTATTGGTGATGGTTATACAGATTATGAAATTAAAAAATTCGGAGCTGCTAAATATTTTTATGTTTATACTGAAAATGTTTATAGAGAGTCTGTAGTAGCACATGCTGATTTTATTGTTCCTAATTTTGATGAGTTTTTATTTTTAAACAATTTACCCATGACTATTTCTTATCCGAAAAATAGAATTAAAATTTTATTACTTGAGGATGTTCATGTTCAAGCTTTTGAGCTACTAAAAAATGAAGGATATAGTGTGGAACGTTATACCGGAAGCATGAGCGAAGACGAATTGTGTGAAAAAATTAAGGATGTTGCCGTTTTAGGAATAAGATCTAAAACACAATTAAGTCAAAAAGTTTTAGCAAATGCAAATAAATTATTATGTGTTGGTGCGTTTTGTATTGGAACTAATCAAATTGATGTTAAAGCGGCAAATAGTAAAGGAATAGCAGTATTTAATGCGCCGTACAGCAATACGCGCAGCGTGGTTGAATTAGTAATTGGTGAAATTATTTTTTTAATGCGCAATATAGTTAGTAAAAATAATTTGTTGCATCAAGGCAAATGGAATAAATCAAGTAAAAAATGTTTTGAAATTAGAGGAAAGAAATTAGGCATAGTAGGTTATGGCAATATTGGTTCGCAATTATCTGTATTAGCTGAATCACTTGGCATGCAAGTTTATTACTATGACTTAATTGAAAGGTTACAATTAGGCAATGCAAAAAAATGCGAATCTCTAGAGCAGTTGTTACAAGAAGTTGATGTTGTAACTTTGCATGTTGATGGCAGAAAACAAAACAATAAACTAATTGGTGCTAAAGAGTTTGATTTAATGAAACAAGATTCTATCTTTATTAATTTAAGTAGAGGTCATGTGGTGGATATTGATGCCTTAGTAGCAAACATCACTAAAGGTAAAATTTTAGGTTGTGCTATTGATGTTTTCCCTTATGAGCCAATAAATAATCAAGAGGAATTTGTTAATCAATTACGTAATTTACCGAATACAATTTTAACCCCGCATATTGGCGGCAGTACTGAAGAAGCGCAGTTAAATATAGGTAATTTTGTGGCGAATAGAATTATAAATTACATTAATCAAGGTGATACGACACAAAGTGTTAATTTGCCTAATATACAGTTGCCAGTATTAAATAATGCACATCGTTTAGTTCATTTACATAAAAACCAACCTGGAGTTATGGCGGAAATAAATAATGCCTTAGCGCAAAATGGAATTAATGTTATTGGTCAATATTTAAAAACTAATGAAGAAATTGGTTATGTAATTACCGATGTAGGCTCCAATTATGATCTAGAAT
>JAPJMP010000065.1 GCA_026461645.1 Burkholderiales bacterium | reverse complement strand
TTGTTTTTTTAACCATAATCGTTCTCCATAAAATAATTAAAATTTTACCTTAATTACTTCTATGACGGTGGATCAAATTTCAGGTCACATTATACCATTTGCTTTAAATGAATAAAACTTACATATTATTTAAATTAACATTTTTACCATTCAAAAAGTTATACTCAATATCTGCTTTATAATTCTCATATAAACCGGTTAAATAGGATAAGTACGAATTTGTCATGTTTTCTTCACGTGCATTTAACATAAAGAAATTGCTATCGCCATTATTTATTTTTTGATTTTCTGCCATGACCAATTTTTCTGATAGTGCATATTCACTTTCTGCTAAGGTAATACGCTCTGCAGTATTATTAACAGTATAATGTAGCGCTTTTATTTTTGTTGCAACTTGGTCCACTAAGAACTTACGCTCATTCAATAGTTTCGTCATTTTTTGTGAAGCTGCACTAGACAAACCCTTACCGTAACTTCGTTCTAATGGCATAGAAAAATTAGCTGTAACCACTGCCTCTTGTTGATTAATTGAAAAGTAATTAGTTGTGGCAGCTGGTGAATTATTTTGATTATACTTTAGATTAATTTCTAATTTTGGCAACAATGCTGTTTTTGCATATTCTTGTTCTTTACGAATTTGCTCCAATTGAGTTTCAATCACCTTAAATTCAGGTCTATTCCTTATTGCTGCATTTATTTCCTCAGTATCATCCAGATTTGGTAATGATTTATACTTAGGTAGTTCATCTGGTAAAAAATTCTCATTCGGAGTTTCAATCTCACAATTAGAATCTCGATAAAACATCGATAGGTCTAAAGATGTCTTATTAAAATAATCTTTTGCCGCCATTACTTTAATTTTACGCGTTAGAACATAGTTATAATTTTCAGTTAGTGATATCTTAGACACATCGCCTTGCTTAAATCTTTTTGTTAAAGCTTTTTGCCGTTTTTCAGCTATAACCAATAATCTTTCATAGGCCTTTAATTCAGCGCCAGAAATAATCCAGGCCATATATGCTTTAATAGCATCTGTTTTAACCAGAAGTTTAGAAAGTTCTATCTCATATCTTGCTTTGTCTGAGTCTAATATTGAATTGTATAGTTCTAATCTCTCTTTATCAATAGCAAAACCACTTAGAAGGTTTAATTTAAGACCAACAAACTCCCGCCCTTGAGATGAAGTAATCTGCGAAGAATCATATTGTGGCGTATATCCATTAGAAATGTCGAACCCAGTATAAGCGGTGATTGGAGAATCATAAAATCTTTTTTCGATAGCAATTTTTTGGTACGATGTATCATATGTATTACCATCTCTTTGTGTAACATCGCTATTTAGACGAGTATCAAATGGAGCCTTGTTCTTAGTTACTTCACTTTGTCTTATTTCTTGTTGTATAAAAGCGTTTAGAATTTTGGGGTAACATTTATTTATGCTCGAGTCCAAATTACTAATAAAAAGATCTTGGGCAATAACATTTTTACCACAAGTAAAAATCATTAGCATCAATAAAATATTTTTATACATTACTTTTGACTATCCTGATGATCGGAACTAGTTCCATGCATTTTAAAGCTATTTTGGCTATTATTAATTGATATTGGGAAACCGTTTAATTGTCGCCATATTTCAAAACCTAAGCGAACTTCATTCATTTGAACGTATCCAACCGTTTTTGTTCCAAGACGTAAATAAACCTTATTAGGCCAATCAATTCCTGATTGAGCATCTGGTACAACCAATACTCGAAATAATCCATTGCTGTTTGCCGTATAGTCAACAAATTTTATAACACCAGGAAATGTGCCGATTGATACTGAAGGCCAACCACTAAACTGTATAGATGGCCAACCATCAAATATAAGTCTAACATGCTGCCCAATCTTAATTAAAGGAATATCATTACCATTAATATACAATTCAACCACAGTATCTTTAGTGTCGGGCACAAATGTGGCTAGCGAATCACCAGCTTTAACAATCAACGAATCCGAACTAGATAAAGTACCAGTAATGTAACCATCACGTGTGGCTGTAATTAATTGATTATCCTGGCGGCGAATCATGGCTTTGGATTTAATAAGAAGAGTTTCATAATATTTCTGTTCTCCAAGTGACTTTTGATAATTTATATTGGCTGCCTCCATTTCTTTTCTAGATGTTAAGCCATTTTCAAATAAATTTTTTTGGCGATTATAGTTTTTTAATGCTAAGCTTGTTGCCATGATAGCTGTATTAACACGCTCACCTGTTGCAAATATTTCATTATTAATCCGTTCAATATTTTGTGGATCAATATCATTAATTTCAACAATCTTATCCCCTTTTTTTACTTGTGAACCATCCTGAACATACCATCTTTCAACACGGCCACTAACTGGGGCAACTATTTTTTGTAAGCGATCTTGTGGCCTTATTGTGGTTATAGCTCCACTTGCTCTAGAGGTTTGTATCCATGGTAAAAACATACAAGCAATTAAAAAAATTAAAAGAATTATTAACAGCGTTGTTAGTCGAGGAAATATTTTAGGTACCTCTAAACCTTTAATATTTGAGAACCTTCTTAAATCATTCGAATCCTGCAATTGTGAATATTTAGTTTTAGGCATATTAGTTGTCTTTTATAAAAGATCTATCAAGTTCAAGTGTATTGTCATATTTAATATGTGTTTGACTCACAATATAAGAGATATGAACAAAAGTAATTTTAGTATGCTGCTTAATATAATTCAGAATTTTTATCTGTATATCATAATGAATCATATTTAACACATCAGTAATAATAAGTAACTTGGGTTTATGTAGTATTGCTCTAGCAATTTTTAATAGCACAATATGATTACTATGTAATGGAAAACGACTGCCAACTAGGTTGGTTTGCAGAGCACATGGTAAATTATAAATTATATTTTTTAAAGATACTAGTTCTAAAATATTATTGATTTCTGTATCCGAAACATTATTATAGCCATGCGTCAGGTATTCGTAGATAGTACAAGAAAATATATCTTGGCTGTCTATAATCCATAAATTATCTCTTAACTCTTGAGCATTGAAGTCGGTGTAGTGATAATTGCAAAATTTAATACCACCACTATCTGGGAGAATAATATTACCTATTAGTCCAACCAATACATTTTGCTGATCTTCATCAATACTAATTATCAAGTTACTCGATTGTTTCTTAATGCTAAAATCAAACAAATAGAAATTATTGGCATAATCCCTATATTTCAGATTGGATAAAGTTAAAATGTCTTCAACTGAATTATCTATTATTGGGTGTCTCTTGAATATTTGTTTGTTTTCATTAGGCAAGATAAACACATGATTTAATTCATCTGCAGAAGCAACTAATCTATAATATAGATCAAAATAGTTACTGAGTTTTGAGGAGCCAAATAAGGCCACGTTGTAAAGAATCTCCGCGGCAATTAATTGCCCTAAGCTCAACTGCCCCTTGATTACTAAAATAGAACCAATTACAAATAATGAAATTGCCAAAGCTACGTAAAGAGTAGTTAAAATGCTTAATTGGGTAAATGATATTCTCCAACAATTCTTACGCAAATTAATATAATCATTAATTAAATCAAAGCTTTTATCTAATGCATAATTTTTAGTAATATTTGATTTAAAATAACTGTTTGAAGTAAAGACATCATTAAGCCAACCAAAGACTTTATACTTTGATTCAGACCGTTTTATGTATAACCCAATCGCTCTATTCTTAAACATTTTCCACGACAACCAAATTATAATCAAAGCAATTATGTTCATTATCATAAAATATGGATGATAAACACTAGATAGTGTAAAACAAATTATTATTTGCAGGAAGGAAATAAACCCCTCCATCACCAAAATTGAAGCAGATTGCTGTATATTGAAAATGTCAAAATAATAACTACTTAAACCACTAGCACTATACTTTCTTAATGCGTCATACTCAGTATTAATAGACTTAATAAACATTTCTGATGACAGTCTAACAAATGAGTTTTGCTTATAAATTTCAAGCAAATGCTTTTGCATAACACTAAGTACCGCTGAAAAACCTAGCAGAAAAGTTAAAATAACACCAATTATTAAAATTGGTTGAATTAAAGCTGTATTAGCTATACTATTTATCAATAGTTGTATTGAAATTGGCATTGATAGATTGATTATTGCTATTATAATGGCGTAGCTTGCAATGTAAAAAAAGAATTTTTTATCCTTGTATATTGCTTGTTGTAATATTTGTTTTATATTAAGCGAATGATTCATAAATTAAACTCTTCCTTCAGTCAATAAGCGTTATTCAATATTTTTATAATTGCATAATTAACTGTAACTTAACCAATAAATTATATCAAAAACAATACCAGCAAATAAATTTATTTTATTGCTTACTCCGCCCATTTTCAATTAAGATGCAACAATTTTTAGGGCAAATTTCCACGTGAAGTGCGAATCATAACTAAATTATACACTCTGAACTCATATTCTCGTTAAAAACATCTAACGGCGTTCTATATTTTAAACATTTCATGGGCTGATTATTCAGTAAATTTTGTACTTGTTCAATTTGTTATTCATTAAAATTTACAAAATCAGTTTTCTTGCTGAGTAAGTAATTAGCACAACAAAGTGGTATTGCATTCTTGTATTCATAATGCCATATAAACAAACATTTAAGTTCACTGTGACAATAACCATATTAGTTTGCTATTCTTGCAAAAATTAAATTAGTTACTAACGCATCTTAATGACCGTACTAATTTTATACCAGGGTAAACGCATATTAAACTGCTCTCAACATATTGATAATATTATCAGGTTTGATACAGTTGCGTATCATTTTAGTTTTCATTGAACCTTTAGTTTTATCTTGCTTTAATAAATATGCAGCCATTTTTCGCATCCATGATAAATTCTGAGCACTAGTTTTATCTCTAACTCTAGAATTATCTTCTTTAAATACAACATCTAATATCCAATGTAAATTGTTTTCTATTTGCCAATGCGATCTTATTGCATTAGCTATTTTTGCTACATCTGTACCTACAATAGAACTAACGTAATATCGCAATTAAGTTTTATTAGTTGCCCAATTTATATGTTCAATTGTCAAGCCCGAAATAAAAATGTACCATTTTTTTTTAATTAATGTCAAATTGCCCGGCGTAAAAATGTACCACTTTAGCATCTATTATTTTATCCTT
>JAPJMP010000064.1 GCA_026461645.1 Burkholderiales bacterium | reverse complement strand
ATTTGAATTGAAGAAAATTGATATGATTCGATTCTTTGCTTATATTCCTCCAATTTCTTATGATGCTCTTGGGGGTAGTTAACTAATAATGTAAGACCGCCATAAAGTAACTCAGTTAATTTTATTTTGTGATTTGCATCTGGCATATCAAGATCAGCTGATACTATTGTTTCATCATCAGATGCTAACAAATTAATGTATATATTGCTAAAATTCTCTCTTTTACCAGCTTCTCTAATTACATAAGCACCTTTTAATGATGCAAATAAACTGGTTAGTCGCTGTTGCCCATCTAAAACAAAATCCACGAAATCACCATCATTAGAATCAGGAAGATCGATACCGCCAATATTTCTAACGCTTTTCAGCCGTTCTTTTGTTTTCCACATAATGAATGTTCCTATTGGGTAACCTTTGATAATACTATCAATAAGCGCAGCAGAATGCTTAATAGTCCATACAAAATCTCTCTGAAATTGTGGAATTTTAATTTGTCCTTTTTCTATCTCATTTATTAGACTAGAAAATGTTTTAATCTGAGGTTCTGGTAACTTCATCTTTATCGCTTTACTAAATTGTTAAAGTAATCATATAATATTATTTCACAATGCGCATCTCAATAGACATAGCAATATACTTAGATAGTATTGTATTGAGGTATACCATTGCTAAAACATCAT
Organism: Burkholderiales bacterium; assembly: GCA_026461645.1. Lineage (GTDB taxonomy): Bacteria > Pseudomonadota > Gammaproteobacteria > Burkholderiales > UBA11063 > Aquella. The sequence continues at coordinate 5,046 of JAPJMP010000064.1, read as the reverse complement.
ATTGCACTATTTTAGCACATATAATTTTCGCCACTATCTTTATCTGAAATGCTTCCCGTCCATCCAACCACAAAAATACTTTTTCCCCAAAAAATAGGTAACTTCGGTCACTTTTCTGCTATAGCCATTGGTGGTATTGATGTTTGCTTGGTTACCTATCTTAAATATCAGTCACATCTCGGGTATAAATGAGTATCTCACCTTGATATGATGTTACCCATTAGTTACCTAAAAGTTACCAATAAGTTACCTATAAACAAGATGCAGTCATTAGCAAAGTCATTGTCTAACAAGGTAATAGCATTATTTGGTTGCCTAAGTTACCTATTTATTTACTAAAATGGTATGTAGTCATCGCTATTGACAACATTTTCATTTGCTGTAGACGTTGATGTTATCTCAGATGGTGCGTCTTGCTTACTGCAATAAACGTAGGTCTTACCTTGATTGGCTTTTTTAACGGTAAAACCCTTGCTGCGTAAACGCTTACCGAACTCTTTCTTGGATACAGGCCTATAACAGCAATCTTCCACATATCTAAGATAGTCAAGATATAGAAGCCCAAACTCGTTACCTTGCGAATATTGATCTGGTACGTAGCATTCATCTTTCATAAAACCAGCAACACTATCTACATCCTGCATGTGCTCCTCAAGTGCTTGGTCACATTCTTTACATTGGCTAAACCTTCGTTGCTGACACAACCTGATATAACCGGCAATTAACCAATTAAGAATGCCACTCTTATTAGATGGAGTGATAATTTTATTGAGCAAATCTGTATCCTGCTCATGATCTGGAATATTGCAGTTAAATGGAATTAACAAGAATCGTCTAAAGAATCCATGGTTATGTTCAACATCGTGTGGTAGTCCATTGCAAGCAAAGATTAAGCGTGCGTATCTATCTGTGGTAAATGTATCAGCGTATAATAATTTAACCGACACAGGTTCGCGACTTGCTAAAGTTTTAATCATCGCATGATCTTGAATTCCTTTGCTGTTCATTTCGGTAGCAATGTTTAATTTCTTATACACCAGTTGCGAACGGTTATTCATTGCTTTATCACCTGAGGTTAAATCCTTGAGGGTCATGTTGCTGATGTTCTTTTCGCCATATATTGCTTGCACAATCTTCAACCACACTGATTTGCCGTTACTACCACTACCAACCAATATTACAATTTTTTCTAAGGTCATATGGCATAACGCACTTGCCGCTGCTTCTTGTAATATAGCTGCTATACTTTGCGATTGCATTGTAATTTTGCTCATAAAGTTAGCAAAAACATCTGGTATGGGAGCATCAGGATTGTAGTTATAATCTAAACAATAGTCTAAGCCATCATTACTATCATGTGCCATTAATGTGGCTTTACCATCATTGAAATGCAATGTTCCATTAGCAAGATTAAGCAATTCTTTATCGAGGTCTTTGCTTGGCATGTCAGGCATATAATAGTATAATTCATTTAACACTCCATTACTGAATTTGGAATTGTTGTACATTATTTCCTTATGAGTGCTACTACTAAGTACATACTTGATAAATTGCATAAGATCGCTCTTATTTAATTGACTCCAGTATTTACCATTATATATGTATACCACTCTATCAGATTTGTCATTAACAAACGCTTTTTGTGCCAATTTGTATGTTTTACATAAATCATTAATCATATATTTAGCAAAAATCGCCTGCATTTCACGATAGTTGGCTTTGTCTCTGGCTGATAAACAATAATCGCCAATTATATCTTTAGCATATTCTAAACAATTCAATGGCTTAATATTAGGTAGTAAGCTGACTAACATTTTGTTCATGTTATTGATAATTTGCTGAGTGCTTTGTTGGTTGGTCTGTTTGTAACCGGCAACATTAAATGGCATACTTTCAGCATAATTATTGGGCGTATCTACAGCCGAGACATGTACTATCAATTTATAACATTCAACTATTTACAACCACTAATGACTACCACTTAGTCCAAAGCTCTACAGCCTTATTAATAAAAGTATCACAGTCATCAAGATTCCAGCATACTTGGGAGCTATTTCGAAGTAAGTAGTATTCTTCATTTGCACATACAAGCTTTTTCTTTTGGTCTTCACTCAAAGATAAGTACCAATTCAAAATATTTACAACACAGGTTTGATAGTTTTTGCCAAATTTATCGGTCGGAGCATTATAGAGTAATCCTTCAATATAGTACGAAGGGGCACAACCAGCTTTAATTTTTCCATCAGCTATAAGTTTGCAACGTATATTTTTAAATATCCGAATCATGGGTTTTAGCCATAATGAGGATTTTTGATGCTTGGTTGTGAGATTAATTGAATGCTGTTTAGGGTAGTTGGCAATTCGTTCCTTAGATGAATTGAGAAAGCAGATGCCTTTTGTATAACTAGAATCTTCAGCGGAACAAAATCGAGAGTACTTTCGATATTGGCATGCAACAATAACGTCTGATTTACGTCGAGAGCCATTACTATCTATTGTTATGGCTTTAGCACCAGATTTAACCGCAGAACCATATTGCTCAATCAACACACTCAGTACATCATGTTTGAATTTTGATAATGTATAGGTGGCACTTGAAAATTCTCTGCTATACGCTAGTTTTTCTTGTTCATTCAACTTTTCTTTATCACTGTAAAAAATATCATCTAATCGTATTACAACATCTACATCACTTTCAGAATAAATATTTGTGTCATTTCCATAAGAGCCTTGCAAAAACACCTTGTAATCTTTTCCTGCATATAGTGTAGAGCTGGCTTTTAGCACATTTTTAATAATATTATATGTATTACTCGATTGAATAATTGAACCTTGGTGAGACCAAGTATTAAGTTGTAATTCAGGTATTGCCATTTTCTCTCCAAATTATAATAGAAGCGTTCGTAACTCGCTTTCATACAAGCTAAATGATTCACGACCGCGCTGAAACAAAATATCTAGCTTCTTCGGGTTGTATTCCAGTAAATCAGTGGCCATTTCTGGCTGAACGAATGTGTCACTGATCCTAACGGTAGGAACATCTTTGAAAAGTATTCTTCTAAGTTGATCCATAGATTGCGTATTAATCTCTAGTGTCTTCTGTAGCAATTGAACACTAACCAGATATTTTTTAGCAAACTTCATTATAAAACTAGGCTTACTGTCAGGGTAAATCCCAACACCAATGTTCAATACCCTAATATTCATACGTTCTTGCTTTAATGCATGAATCGCATCAGCAATCGCATATAAGGTTGGGTTATTAGCGCAATATCCGCCATCAAGGAGCTCAATCTTTACGCCTAATGAAGTATTTACTATCGTTCGTTCAAAAAACGGGTATGCAGAACAAGACGCTCGAACCGCATCGGCTATACTGACGCCAAACCCAGGAACAAATGTTGCAACTCGTCCATGAGCTTGCTCTGCAGTGCTCTTAAAAATCATTGGACGTTCGGATAACCAACGAGTAGCTACAATGCCAATATTTGTTTTAACTTGTTCAAACGTAGCATCTTTAAACACATCCTGAGATAATTTTTTTAATGCATTTGTACGACCACTTGCAGACCTATTTCGCATCACTATCGGTACACGCTCTTGATAGAGATCAAAAATTGACTGAACATTATAACCAAGTGCAATCAATGATGCAATAATGGCTCCAGTGCTTGTACCAAACACAAGGTTAAATTTTTCATGTAACGGGCATTTAATCATTGCCTCAATTTCTTTAAGGACTCCCAAAGTGTAGAAACCCTTAGCACCACCTCCATCAAGAGTTAAAATATAACAATTAGTTTTACCCGTCAATTCAGTTGCTTTCATAAACATTTTCAACTCATTGTCTCATTTAACATTATCATACTCTTTATAATATTATAAATAAAAATGTGTCAAATAATTCTGCTAAACGTATGCCATTTATTGTTGCCGATTACAACCAATCCCATTTAAATAATAAGATTGCATCTAGCAACGAAAATTTAGCTTCCTTATACTTTATTTTCTACTAAATTAATCATGTAGTTAGTTAAATTTATTAAGTTTAATTTGATTAGACTTAAGATAACGTTAAACCTTCCCTCCAACGCCTTTAAATTTCTCAATAAAAGCTGCAATCTTTTGAAAAACCCCCTGTTTCTTTGTTAAATATTGCGGATTGAGTGGGCTCATTTTAGGAAGAATTTCATTAAGTTCTGTGCCATTTTCACTGGCATATTCCCGCTTCAGCGATGCAGTGATATAGCGCTTAGCCGCTTCTGCATTTAGATTTTCAGAACTAATTAATTCTTCTGCTTCACGTTGTTGTTCAGCTTGCGCAAATGTGAAGAAAGTATCAATTATGCTGGGTTTATCGAGGATATTGTCTAAGTCAGTTTGATTAATGAATTCAACCAACAAACTTTCTTTTGCACGATTACCAACGCTTGTGCGAATTAAACGGCGTACCTCTTCAATCAATGACGCTTTATCTTTAACTTTTTTATTGTGTTCAAAAAGCAATTCCAAAATGTAATCCAGATTAATTTCTTGTGATTTTAGTAGATCTACCTCAAAAACAACATCGTCCCAATCAATGGTAGAGACCTCTTTTGCATTAGCTAATTTTTCGCGGCGAAGCCAATCGCGAATATCATTGTAGGTTGAACGGTAATCTTGAATAGTACGCTCTGAGGGGACTTCAATCTCTTGCATAACAGCTATATCATCATCCCTCAAATAGTACCTAGCCTTAAAAGCCTCTACGGCAGTAGAATCATTTATATCCAAGTTTTGTAAAACTTTTAACCCAACAAATTCGTCATAATTTTGCAGCACATTCTCAACACGCAAGTATTCACCAAATAACTTCGCGAAATTTTTTTTATCTTTTTCACTAACAATTTCATCAGGTTTAGGGAAGTACTGTTGTAATTCCTCTACCACGTTCAAATAACCGCGTCGTGCTTCACCTGTTACCACATCAGTAAAGCCTTCCATATATTCTTTATAACTTTTTTCCAGCACCACATTTTTGGTATTTTTGTCACCAAATAACGTAAT
>JAPJMP010000063.1 GCA_026461645.1 Burkholderiales bacterium | reverse complement strand
TTATAAGAGTTTAAAATTTAAATTAATTTTTATATATGGCCTAAGTAGTGGTATTTTATTTAGCAGTGTTTCCTATTTATTAAATAAACTAGATTACACTCACCCAACTGGTACTCCAATTACAGTAACTTTAGTTCAACCCAATATTGCCTCAAGTAAAAACTTTACTCAAGACGATCTTAAAATGATTGAAACCACTGTTGATACTTTAGTTCAGCAAAGTCATGGTGGATTAATTATTCTTCCGGAAACTATATTTAATACCAATTATCTGAACTTAACACCAGGATATTTGGATAAATTGTCACAGTTGGTGAAACATAACAAATCCCAGTTAATTTTTGGTTCACCGTTCAAAATGCAAGACAGTATTCATCAAACTGGCACTTTAAATCTCAATCATCTTCAACAACCAATTTACATTAAACATAATTTGGTTCCATTGGGCGAATATAATCCATTAAATATAACTTTTATTAATAATCTTATTAACCGTTATAATTTGCAAGTGCCTGATTTTATTCCCGGAAATAACATTCAGCAACCATTTAATTATGAAACGCAGAAGTTAAGTTTTAATATTTGTTATGAAAATGCTATCAATGATTATGTTGCGCTTAATGCACGACATGCTTCAATTTTAGTTAATCAGTCAGATTTATCCTGGTATGGAAAAACTTTTATGAAAGATTTATCTTCCCAGTTCTCCCAAGTACGTGCCTTAGAAAATCAACGCTACTTTGTACAAGATGGCAATAGTGGTGATACTCTTATTATCAATCAAGAAGGTAAAGTAGTTAAATCAATCCCTGCATTTACCACTGCAAACCTAGAATTTAAGGTGCCAGGCTATATCGGTATTACTCCATTTCAAAGATGGCTTAATTATCCAATTTGGTTGTTATGTGTTTTTATTATAATCTTCAGCTTCTGGCTAAAATTGACAAAATAATTTTATTAGGTGATGCGGGCAAATTATGGTAAAATGTTAATTGACAATTAATATAGTTAAAAGGAGTTATATAAATGAGTCATTGTCATCATAATGAAGAATGCGGCGATATGAATGATTGCTGTTATTACGATTTTCGCGTAATCGTGGGTAAAAAAGCACCAGACTTTACTGTTCCTGCAGTATTAGGGGATGGACAAATTGTAGATAATTTTAATTTTAAAAAAGCTACTGAAGGTAAATATGCTGTAGTATTTTTCTATCCGCTTGATTTTACTTTTGTTTGCCCTTCTGAATTAATTGCTTTTGATAATAGAGTAGAAGAGTTTAAATCACGTAATGTTGAATTAATTGGCGTATCAATTGATTCTCATTATTCACACAATGCTTGGAGAAACACTCCAGTTAATAATGGTGGTATCGGACCAGTTAAATATACACTTGCTGCCGATATGAATCATGATATTAGCCGCGCTTATGGCGTTGAATCAGATGGTGGAGTTGCATATCGTGGATCATTCTTAATTGATAAATCAGGTATTGTTCGTCATATGGTAGTTAATGATTTACCTTTAGGTAGAAATATTGATGAAATGATTAGAATGGTAGATGCACTTCAGTTTACTGAAAAGCATGGTGAAGTTTGCCCAGCTGGTTGGTCTAAAGGGAAAGAAGGAATGAAAGCAAATCCAAAAGGAGTTGCTCAATATCTAGAAAGTCACTCTAAAGATCTATAAAACCTTTTGTAGTTTAAATCAATTAAATCTCTACCGCATCCGGTAGAGATTTTTTATTCGCTTTATTCACCACAAAGTTAGTTAATAGCACACCCAAAATAATAAATAATCCACATACAATTGTTGCTAATCTAAACCTTTGTCCAAGTATTACAACTCCAATTAACACAGCAAAAAAAGGAATTCCATTAAGAAACACCGATGTTTTTGCCACATGCAAAACTTCAACTGCATCAGAGTACCATTTATAGCCAAATACTGTGCCAATTATTACTGAATACAATAAACATAACCAAAATATAGGTTGATTCAAACCAGGAGCATGCAAAATGTTACCGAATTTAAGATTAGCGATAAAGAGAAAAAACGTACCGCCAATGGAGGCGTAAGTGGTTATGGATAAAGAATCAATCTGCGAATTGGAAGCTCTCTTGGATAAAATACTATAGATAGTAGAACCAATTATGGTACCAAAAGCTAAAATTTCACCAACAGATAAATTGCTAAATGTTGCTAGACAAAAATACTGTTCACATTGAGCATTACTATAGTTTAGTACCCCTATAGTCCCCAAAAAAGCAATAACAATTCCAAGATAACCTAATTTAGTTACTTTAGTTTTAAATAAAATCGAGCCAACAAAAGTAGTTACACATGGAGTTAAAGCAAAAATGGTAGCTACTAGATTAGGCGAAATATAATTAATTGCTCCAAAATAGCAAATATTATAAAATGCTATTCCAATTGCCCCAAGTGCTAAAAATAACACCCAGTGCTGTTTTAATTTTGGCCAATTAAAAATTACACCATTTTTTAATTTCAATAATACTAATAAAATTAAAGTTGCAATTAAATAGCGCAAGAAGGCAAATGACACAAAATTTACATATTCAACTGCTAAATGCCCTATTTGAAACATTGCAGCCCAGCCAAGCATTACAAAGCTAACTTTACAATAAGCTTGTATTATATTTAAATTGTTTTTTTTATTCATGATTCTCAATAATTTTAATTTCAAAAGTTAATAACACTAAATTAATATTAAATATTTTTAATTGAACAATTGTTCCTTTAGGCTTAAAATTTGTTAAATTACTTAAATCAACAGTAAGTGGTACTCCATCTAATTGTGCAATTTGCTTATATGCTATCGTTGCACTAATTTGTGTAATATTCTGTTGCAGCAAAAATCGTAGTGACCAATAACGTTCCATTTTATTCTGAAACTCAATATATTTAGCATACTTAACGTCAAACTCTTCAACCACACTTAATAAAACATGATTAGTTGCAGTATAAAAATTTTTATCATTTTTAATCATACTAATTATTTGCTTCTGATTAATATAGTCAGTTGCTCTTCTAATTGGTGAGGTTGCCCAAGTGTAATATTCAACATTTAAACCAGTATGTGAATCAGGGTTTAATGTCATTTTAACTGGATAATTTGGCTGTTTAACTCGATATATCGCAGGGATAAAAGAATTAGTTAACAAGCGACCCCAAGAACAATTTGCTAAAATCATTAGTTCACTAACCAGTTTATCAATTGGATTTCCTCTTTGCCGCGCTTTTAGTTCCACCTTATCATTATTTAAGATGAAAGAATAATCAACAAATAAGTTGTTAACCGAAGCCTTGCCACGTTTTTCTTCAAGCTTTAAGGCAAATTGATATAATATTTTAAGTTCTGCCTCATAGGGGTAATTAAGTTGTAGGGGCAAATTATCTTCGGTGAAGACTGTTTCTAAATTTTCAATTCGTAAATTTTTATTAATTTTTACTATGTTTAAATTAGAATAATATTCATTAATTTCAAATTGCTGATTTAGTTTAAAATAAATACTGACTACCGGACAGGTTCTGCCTTCCAATAAGCTATAATTATTGATAACTTCCTCTGGCAGCATGGTGATTTTATTACCGGGATAATAAAGAGTGGAAATATTATGGCAAATCATTTGTTCTAAATTATCATCTAATGCTGGTGCTGCAATATGAATGCCAATAATATAGCCATCGGCTATACTAGATATGGAAAATGCATCATCAATTTCTGTGGTTGAACTATCATCAATTGAAAAAACATCAAGATCAAGCCTTTTGGTAATATTCTCCTCCGCTGGTTTTGGAGCTAATGTTGCAATAAAATTATGCTCATTTAAAAAGCAATCAACGAAAAATTGTGCAATATTATTAATCAATCCAACTTGAACGCATATTTCTAAGGGATTCTTCTGCATTTGCTTGGCAAAATTATGTAGAGCTTTATACAATGGTGAATGCTTATCTGGTTTATGTAATAACTTAATTACATTAATTTCTTCAGTTGCTGCAATTGCAGTTGAATTTTGATAAGCAGTGGTTAATAGTTGATAAAAGTAATTGTAGCGCTCTTGTGCCTCAAGTTGTTTGTTATTTATTTGCTTTCGTTGTTCCTGCTCTAAACTTGAACATTTACGAAAATTACCATCCATAAAATTGTAAAATAGTATATTATTTTCAGCTAATTTAGTTAGTAGTGCCGTTTTTTGACAAAGATCTGGATTAGTTCCAAAATAAAGATCTGCTAACTCATCAATTGCTACTTTATCTACTTCATTAATTAACTCTGCTAGAAGTTCAACATCAAGCTCTAAACTAATTTGCTTAACTTGTGCTACAAATTGATTAATTTCTTGCGTAATCGTAAAAATTACTTGATTTAATTTTACTTTCTTCTTGTGCTGAGTACCAAATAATTCAACTACTAAATTATTTTTATGATTTTCTAGTTGTTGTGCTATTTTATAATCTTTACCATCACTAACTACAAGGTAATTCATAACTTAAACCATATCACAACAACTAATATTATTAGAATTAATATTAAAATATAATTTTGCCGTTTATAGCTTAAAATTATATGCTGAAGTAAATTATTTTGTTGTTGTGCTTGCTCTAAATTTACTAAACTTTTAGCAAATAATCTTGGCATTACAGGTAAGGTATAACTTAAATAAGGTAATTCCTTGCGTAAGTTATGCATAAAACCTTTAACACCCATTTGTTGTTTCATCCATTTTTGTAAAATTGGTTTAGTAGTTACCCACAAATCAAGGTTAGGGTTTAACATTCTGCCCATACCTTCAACATTGACGATAGTTTTTTGTAATAAAATAAGTTGTGGTTGTACTGGAATATTAAACCGTCGCGAGATTTGAAATAATTTTATTAATACTTGTCCAAATGATATTTGTGCTAATGGTTTATTAAAAATTGGTTCACACACGGCTCTAATGGCATTTTCTAAATCTTCGATTGGCGTATCAGCTGGGGCCCAACCTGATTCAACATGAGTTTTAGCCACTAATTTATAGTCACGATTAAAAAATGCTAAAATATTTATCGCCAAATAGCGTTTATCCTCTTCCGATAAACAACCAACTATGCCAAAATCTAATGCAATATATTGCCCCTTATCATTGCATAAAATATTTCCAGGATGCATATCAGCATGAAAAAACCCATAATTAAAAACCTGAGTATAAAAAATACTTACTCCATTATGCGATAACTGCTCCAAATTAATATTTTTAGCTTTTAAACTCTCCAGATCAACAATTGCTGTGCCATCCATCCATTGCATTACCAGAATTTGACTGCTGCAATAATCATATAATATTTTAGGAATAATTATTTTCGAATCATTTTGGTGCAGGCGATATAACTCAGTGGCATTACCGGCTTCTTGCAGAAAATCTAATTCAGCATGAATTGTTTTTTTAAATTCTTCGATTACTTCTTTTGGCTTGAGCCTTTTACCATCAATAAATAATTTTTCAATAAACCATGCTGCTAGTTCTAAAACCGCAATATCTTGATCAATTATGCTTTTTATCTTGGGACGGAGAATTTTAACTGCAACTGTTTCATTAGTACTTTTTAATACAGCTTTATGAACTTGTGCTATGGAAGCTGAGGCTACTGCTTCATCGCTCCAATAACTGAATATTTGCTCCAATGGAGCCTGTACTGATTCCTCAACAATAGCTCGAGCTTGAACCGCGCTAAATGGTTTTACCTGATTTTGTAATTTAGACAATTCAGTCACAAAATCTGCTGGAATTATATCTTGCCGCGTCGATAATAGCTGACCAAATTTTATAAAAACTGGTCCAAGATGTTCAAAGGCTAAGCGTGTTCTTTGCGGTAATGAAACTTTTTGATATTTACGTGGAATATACCATAAACAACACTCAAGCAATTTCGCAAATAAACTGGTACGATGATATTTATGTAATATTTCAAATAAACCATAGCGATGCAAAGTAACAATTATTTTAAATAAACGTATAATTCTTAACATAATAACTACTTTTGTATATATTCAAATTTTGCTATAAGTAAATTAGTTCTTTCATTTATACTATCTACTTCATCACAAAATTGTTTAAGTTCATATTGAGTAATTAAATCTTCTGACTCATATAATAAATATTCAGTGACTGAATTAACGGTATTAGTAGTTATTAATTGTAAAGTGTTTTTTAAGCCAATAAAAAATTGCTGCAGTTGTTGCTGAATAAATAAAACAGCTACCGATTCTGATGTATATAATCCACTAAAATTGAGATTAACCAGAAGTTCTAAGAATTCACGACCAAACACTCGATCACCTTGAAATTTAAGTTGCTTAAATGCTGCTATTTGATCTTGGTTAATCAAATAACTTGAAACTGCTACTGGAATATTGATTATAACCGTATATGCGGTATTATCAACTTCATTAATGATAAAGCCATCAATATCAATCTGTCCGGATAAGATTCCCAACGGAGTAATAAATTTAAAAGATTTGCCACAGTGCATTTGTAATTGATTTAAACTACCATTATTTACTTCTAGTAGTCGATTAAGTATATTATGAAAAATCATATTATTTAGCATGCTTTATAACCTTTATGTAAAGCAGTTATACCGAAAGCTAAATTATGATAATTAACTTTATTGAAGCCAACATCAAGCATGATTTGTTTTAATGCTTCTTGGTCAGGATGCATGCGGATTGATTCAGCAAGATATTTATAACTATTTTCATCTTTCGCAATTAATTTACCCATAAACGGTAGAAATTTAAATGAATATACATCATATAATTTTTCTAATGGTTTATAAATTTTAGAAAATTCAAGAACTATAACTACTCCACCGGGTTTTAAAACTCGGTACATTTCTGCTAAAGCTAAATCCTTATTGGTCATATTTCTTAAACCAAATGACACGCATACAGCATCAAAATAATTATTTTTAAAGGGTAGCTTTTCCGCATCACACAAACAACTAGGAGTTATCACTCCTTTATCTAATAATCTGTCTTTACCTATTTTTAACATCGAAGAATTAATATCAGTATGCCAAACTTCACCATCTTTACCAACCAACTGACTAAAACCAAAGGTCATATCACCAGTACCGCCTGCTATATCCAGGACTTTATCGCCAGATTTTACTTCTGCAGTAAAAAACGTAAACTTTTTCCATAACCGATGTAACCCCAATGACATAACATCATTCATTAAATCATAATTTTGGGCAACACTATGAAATACATCAGCTACAAGATTTGATTTTTGTTCTTCATCAACTGCAGTAAAACCAAAATGAGTCTTTTTTGTCATTTTATATCCAAAAGATGCTTTAAGTGAAAATCTATTATATCACATCGCATTTAATCTTTGCGTTTTAGCAACATTGCATCACCATAACTAAAAAATCTAAATTTGTTATCTATGGCGTAACTATATGCCTTTTGAATCACATCAGATCCGGCAAATGCAGATACTAGCATCAATAGAGTTGATTTAGGCAAATGAAAATTTGTAATTAATTTATTCACCACTTTAAATTTAAATCCTGGCGTTATAAATATATCAGTTTCACCATTAAGTTGTGTAAAATTGTGCTGGGCCGCTGTCTCTAACGTCCGTAAAGTTGTTGTGCCAACTGCAATTATATTGCCGCCATTTTTGTGACAATTTTCAATGGCAGTAATGGTATCCTGCTCGATACTATAATACTCACTATGCATTTTATGTTCATGAACATAATTAGCAGTAACTGGTTTAAAAGTGCCAGCACCTACATGCAATGTTACAAAAGCACATTTAGCACCCTTTTGCTCAATTGAAGCTAATAATTCATTAGTAAAATGCAATCCGGCAGTTGGTGCTGCAACTGAACCCGCTAATTTGGCATATACTGTCTGATAACGTTGCTCATCTTCTGCAGTATCAAACCGTTTAATGTAGTGTGGTAATGGAATATGACCAAATTGTTCTAAATAAAGCAACCAATTTAAATTATTATTAATTAAAGCAAGTTCAAAATTACCATCAATTATTTTTACCACTTCAACCTTAATATTGTTGGGTAATTGAATGATCATACCTAAATAAATTTTTTTATTAGAGCGCACAAATGCTAGCAAATTATTATTTGTCAGAATTCTTTCAATTAAAACCTCAATTTTACCACCTGAAATTTTATTACCAAATAATCGTGCCTTTATGACTTTAGAATTATTAAAAATTACTAAATCATTTTTATTAATTGCATTGACTATATCTTTAAATTGAGTGGCAATAAGAGAGTTAGCGGCATTAACTATTAATAAACGACTACTATCTCTTTGTGGTGGTGGATTGTAGGCAATTAATTCTGGTGGCAGAAAATAATCAAAATCACTTACTTTTAACATAATTTTTATTGCGAATAACTATTCTTAAAAACCCATCTGACAGCAAGAAATACCGCCAAAATAGTAAAAACAATTAGACTAGCTAACATTTGCCCACATTGCTGATAACTCATTTTACTTAGTAAAAAATCATTACCAAATAAGTTATTTAATTGCAAAAATAAATTATTCAAATAATTAATAAATTGATTTACCATAAGATATGACACCACGCTGCCTAAAACAACTTGTAATATTGCGTAATAAGCTAGCGGCCGCATAATAAAACTATCTGATGCGCCAATTAAACGCGAAACAGTGATTTCAGTTTGACACAGCATCATCTCTAAACGAATCATATTATAAATAATAATAACAAAAACAACAATAAATACTATTTGTAGCAAGCCAGTAATATGCTTAACAAAAACTAATAAGTCATTTACTTTCTGGGCATAATTACTATCCATTTGAACATCATCCACATTGCTCATCTTTTCTATTTTTGAAGTAAGTTGTGTTAATAACTTAGTATCAGTGGTTGTCGTATTAATAATTAAAATATCCGGCAACGGATTGGCACTTTCGTCAATCAAATCTGAGGCAATCTTTTTAGTTTGAGTATCTTGACTTAATTCTTTTAGTCCTTGCTCTTTTCCAATAAATTGATAATCTTTAATTAAGCGTTTATTAAATTTATTTAATGCGGCCTCAATTACCGACACATCATTTTGTTTAGCATCTTGGTTCAAAAAAATCATAATTTGTGGATAATTAACATTATTTTTTTCCCACGTTTGTGTACTTTTACCTAAAATAAAAACTATACTTAGCATAGACAGGATTATTGCTATTACAATAATATTCAATAAATTTGCCAGCGGTTTATTAAAAATTCGAATGAATGCCGAGATACAACCTCGATAATGCATTGTAAATAACTTCATTACCTTAACCTCTAAATTGGCCCATGTTTAGGCGAATAATTCGTTTGCCATAGTCATTAAGAATTGACTCGTCATGTGCTGAAATAACAATAGTAACTCCAGCTTTATGAAAGGTCTTAAATAATTCTAATGTTCGCAGGGCATTGTCACGATCAAGATTTGCTGTTGGTTCATCCGCCAATAATATTTTAGGCTGATGAATAATTGCGCGCGCTATACATAATCTTTGTTGTTCGCCACCAGATAACTGCTGTGGTTGAGAGTATATTTTATTTTCTAAACCGACGCTAGCTAGGGCATACACAACACGTTCTTTAATTTTTTTCTCAGAATAGCCTAGAATATCTAAAGGCAATCTTACATTTTCATAAACATTTCTATCATATAAAATTTTATGATCTTGAAAAATAAAGCCAATATGTTGACGAATAAAGGTTCTATGATTAGTTTTAGTGGTAGATAATTCAAAATTATTTACCCTTACACTTCCAGTTGTGGAAGTTTCAATTCCAGCAATTAATTTCAAAATTGTAGTTTTACCAGCACCAGAATGCCCAGCTAAAAAAACAAGCTCTCCTCTATCAATACTTAAGGAAATATTTTGTATAGCAGCAATATTGCCAGGATATATTTTAGATACTTGATTGAAAACTATTATTTTGTTATCCATACTATATTACTTCTAAAAAAACACGCTAATTAAATCCATTAACCTCAAATTATAACATTTTAGCACTGTAATTATAAAATTAATTCTTAGAAATTATGGTATAATATATATAGTTTATTCTTAAACTCCGGGGGTGACATGGCTTCGACGGGGGTTACAAAGCAATAAAGTGCATACCGTGATCGCAGTCGCACGTTAAACATTGTGTAAATTAAATGCAAAAACTAAATTTGCAAACATGGTGGCGTCTAACGACGAAACTATGTTACAAGTAGCTTAGTATCTACTTGCGCTGTCTTAATTTGTCTATCAGTTAAATCACAGTGTCATATTAGATAGACTGTGATATATTTTGACTACTTAAATATATCAAGACTTATGTAGTTAGTTATTATTAATCTTGTATAGTAGAGCTAATGATAACGAACAAGAAAACTATACTAAGTATGTAGGACTAATTGTAGAGGGCTTTCGGACGCGGGTTCAATTCCCGCCACCTCCACCATTTAATCAAATAAAAATATTATTTTTTATCTTTGTGGTTTTTTATCAAACTCTAAGCCATATAACAATTCTTAGCTCAATCTTATTTTATTATATAATTATATCTAGTAGCCTTTATTCTTTATTTTATAAATTAGGAGAAACTTAATGCAACGTAGCCGACTATTAGTATTAATTGTCATGTTAACTTTCTTTGCTATTTCTTTCCTCACTAATATTTTAGGCCCAATTATGCCAGAGGCAAATGCAAGCTTTCATATGTCCTTGGGTTTGGCTGGATTTCTACCCTTTGCTTTCTTTATTGCCTATGGAGTTGGTTCATTACCTACAGGATATTTAACCGATAGATATGGGACTAAAAAAATTACACTATTAGGAATGTTGTTTGCCGTAATTGCTTGCCTAATTTTTACCTTTATACCGTCATTAATAGTTTATCTTATTTCATTATTTTTTATGGGATTAGGACTAGCAATGCTTCAAGTAGTAATTAATCCTCTACTTCGAACTGCTGGTGGCGAAGAACATTACTCATTTTATTCAGTAATGGCACAAATGATTTTTGCTTGTGGTTCATTTGGTTCTCCCTATGTTTATTCTTATTTAGTACAAAATTTATCTAATGCTCAAAATGGAGTATTAAAGATTTTAGCCATTGCTGCTCCAACTAATATGCCCTGGATATCATTTTACTTAGTTTCATCCTTATTATTTGCAATATTATTATTAATTATTATCTTAGTTAAATTTCCTAAAATACAACTTACCAATGATGAAAAAGTTGAGGGATTATCAATTATTCTTCAACTGTGTAAAAATAAAACAGTTTGGGTATATTTTATTGGAGTCTTTGCTTATGTTGGTACAGAGCAAGGAGTAGCATTATGGATTTCAAAATTCTTAAACACATATTATCAAGCCAATCCAGATACTATTGGGGCGCATGTATCCGCATTATTTTGGGCAGGACAAGCATTGGGTTGTGTAATTGGATTGTTATTAATAAAATTATTGGATCAAAAAATTATACTAGCAAGTTTTGTTATTGCTGGCATGATAATTTTAAGTCTAGCTTTATTTGGTAACTATCAAATTGCAATATGGGCATTTCCAGCTTTTGGTTTCTGTACCTCTGTTATGTATCCTGGCGTCTTTTCTTTAGGATTAAATTCGTTATCACATAATCATGGTACTTTTGCTGGAATTTTGTGTACTGCAATTATTGGTGGTGCAGTTATTCCTCTTCTTGAGGGAATTATTGGCAACGCTATTGGTTTAAAATTTGGTATGTGCCTAATCTATTTAACCCTAGCCTATCAATTAGCAATAGCTATTTTTGCGCGCCCATTAGTTAAAAACAAAACAATTTTTTCAAGTAAAAGGCTAATTAGTTATGACCAGTAAAGTTATTGGTATTGATTTAGGTGCAAGTAATATTCGTGCTGGATTGGTTGTTAATGGCAAAATTATTCGCTATACTAAAGCTAAACTTCCTACTAATAAAACTTATCAAAATGTTTTAGATTTAATCTTTCAATGCATAGATGAAATAATTGAACCAGAGGTTGTGGCAATTGGTATTGGCGTTCCAAGTATAGTAGAGCGTAATTCCGGTATTGTTTATAATGTACAGAATATTCCGCAATGGCAAGAAGTGCCATTAAAAGACATATTACAACAACGTTATTCCTGTCAAGTGGCGGTAAATAATGATGCTAATTGTTTTGCCCTGGGTGAATATTTGTATGGCACCGGTAAAAATTATACAAATTTTATTGGTATAACAATTGGCACTGGAGTTGGCGGGGGAATCATTAATAATGGTAAATTATTAATCGATGTCAATTGTGGCTCTGGTGAATTTGGTGAAATGTTATACTTAGACAGCAAATATGAAAACTATTGTAGTGGAATGTTTTTTACCTTAAAATATTCCACAACCGCTGAAGAAGTATTTCATCAGGCTCAAAATGGTAATACAGATGCCATAGCAATTTGTAATGAATTTGGTCATCATTTAGGTAAATTAATCTATTCGATTGTTGCCGCCTTTGATCCAGAAGTAATTTTACTAGGTGGATCAATTGCAAGTGGTTATGCCTTATATCAAAGTGCAATATATGAAGAATTAGCTAAATTTCCATATCCTTTGATTATTAATCGCTTAAAGATTATTTGTACTGCAACTGCAGATATTCAAATATTAGGTGCTGCTGCATTATATTTTAATAATAATCATTAAAAGCTAATGATAACGAACAAGAAAACTATACTAAGTATGTAGGACTAATTGTAGATGACTTTAGGAAGCGACTTCAATTCAAGTCACCGCGGAATTTCAAACTAATTATTACTAAAATAATAAAAGCAGAACAATTGGACCGGTTATCTCAATTGAACCATCAATCTATCTAGGCACTTCTACGCTTATGAATCTAAATTAAAAATCGCTAATTTTTACTATTAAGTCTTGAATTCTATTAATGTTTTTAAAATTTTCTACCATAAAAACACCTGCATTTAATGCCATATCTTCAGCCTTATTTTTTAGTACAACATCTGTAATATTTCTAATCTCTTTAACTCCGGCAATACCACATATTCTTCGACAAATTTCAGCTCCAGCAAAACCAATGCTTGTTTGTAAGATATACTCAATATAATGATCCTGATAAATTGCACATTCATCTTTATTAAATAATTTATTAT
>JAPJMP010000062.1 GCA_026461645.1 Burkholderiales bacterium | reverse complement strand
ATTTTATGCAATGTATTTGCGACACTTTTGGAATCACAATAATATATTATTTCTTCATAATCGCTGCGTAAATAATTAGAAACAATGCTATTTAATTTTTTATTATTTTTCTTGGATAATTCAACTTCAATTGCAGTTTTATTATCTAAAACTAAATCAGGTATTTTCTTTTCTTTCGCTTCACGTCCATATAGTTCTTGTTTAATTTCAAACTCTGTTTTTAAATTAATGTCAGGATTTTTAGTCAGTAAATCTATTGCTAATTGAGCAACTAAATCATTATGGTTTAAAGTAATTAATGATATTTTTTTAAGAATTTCTGTGTCAATTAAGTCTGCACCAGCTTTTGCAAGCGACCAGTAAAAAGATTTCCCAACAATTATTTTAGCTCTATTAACAATATTATGTTTTTTTAATCTTCCTGCTAATAAATGAAATATAGTTTTTGAGCTAGCTAAAGAATAATCCATGCCTAAATAGTTAGCTAATAAATCCTCTCGAACACATCCAAATTTTTTTAAAAGTAATAATATTTTCTCATCTCTCTCAGTTATTACTATTTTATGTTTAGCCATACCATCACCCCAAAAAACTTAAACTTTGTTCTCATCTTTCTTTTATTCCTGTTCTCTTTTTCTTACCTAACTTTATTTCTATTTTTAGTTTATTCTAATTAAACTTCCGCCACCCACCACTTACTTGCATTATCTTACATAATACCTTCAAATTTCCGCCCCGTCAGCCGTGACCTCTGTAATTTATAAGTCAACGACGTTAAAATGCAGAGGTCACGGCTGGAAAAGTTTGCAAAACTTTTAAGGGGCGGACAAAAATTTGAAGTTAATTAGATATTATAACAAGTATTTAACTGGTAGATGGCGGAAATATAAGCCTATAATAAAAGCTATAAGCTAATTATATATAAATTATACACATCTTATGTAGATATTATAGCTTAAATTAGCTCTGTAGCTAATAATTTATGGGGGTATGGGGGTGAGCTCGTCGAATCCCCATGTTTACCAACCATACTCAGTTAAGATAGTCTAGTATCGCGGTTTAACGCCTTTTCCCAGAAAATGCCCCTCGCGTTCTATTAACCATTCCTTTTTTATTTAAGCATGTGCTTATCGTAGAAGCATTATTTTGATATAGTTAAGGGATTTGTATTAGGTAGGCTTGATTATAACGTTAACGGTGCTATATTGAGCCCTGTAAGGGCATTACAATTATCATGAGCAGTAGCGAATTATTTTTATATTATGCTTTAGCATAATCTTTAATTTTAATTATGAGCATAGCGAATAACTTTATAGGTCGGGCGTAGCCTTAGACCTATACTTTTTGGATTAAAAGAGATTATCTAAAGATTATAGCCTTAATAATTTGGCAAAATACTTATATATAACAAAATGTTGTGCAGCTTACGGAAAGCCTTATTTACAGTATAAAAACGCCTTATTTACAGTAGAGTGGAGCCTTATTTACAGTACCACAAAGCTTTATTTACAGTATAAAAACGCCTTATTTACAGTATCGAAATCATCGCAAATCAATAACTTAAAGTAAGATATAAAAAAACTGAGCAGATTAGCTCAGTTTTAATTGTGGTTGTACTGGTTTTTTCTTTCTGCTGCCAGCTACTATTTTATTTTTAATACTACGATTTTGACTTAATGTTTGAGATTTATTAACATACAAATTACCATCCTCAATTTGGTATGTAAACCTTTTTCCATTATTAGCAAAAACCTCTTGTAAGTTACTTAATGCATTTGCTACCCTTACACGAATCCAACGAGCCATATCTTTATCAGTAGCACCACTTAATTTATATAGTGTTTCTAACTTAATTGGTAGATGACTATTTAAATGTGTACTATAAAACCCATGTAACCATTTTGCTAGATTTGTCTTTAATTGTTTACGAATATTTGTATCTATTCCTGTCCAGTTTGTATTTGAAAATAATGGCTGTAGATGTTGATTAAATTGCATTACATAAACATGCTCTACGTCATCAAAGTAGACATTGCTTAATATACCGCCAACAAAGCTATAGCGTCCATATTTAATTTTAATACTAGCATTCTGTAATAGCTCTAACTGTTCCTTAATTTGAGTATACTGAGCTTTGCCTTCTCCACTGCCTTTTGTATTCTTTACTATTTCATATAAGCTTACTTTAACAAGCGGTATATTTTGTTCTTGTTGAAACTTAATTAATTCTAATAATAAATCAAGATCTAATTGATTAAATTGCCTGAATGCAGTTAATGATACTTCGGCTTTTTCTCCATAAGTTGTTATCACAAAATCTCTTACTGGGTCGTCATGAGCCCCATGTGTTTTACTAGCCGAAAATAGGTTGCTCCTGAGCAATAAATTAGGAGCTGGGGCAATCTCATCTGAAGTTAAAGCAAGTTGTAATTGTACAGGTATGTTATTGGCTATTTCTAAGCTCTTAGTTTCTTTTCTAAGGTTTAATTCCTGTACTACTCTCAAACCTTTTTCAATAGCAATTAAAGGCATTGCTTCTCGTAGTTGTGCAACATCCAAACTCTTAATAATAAGCCGAAAATCCTCATCATTGAGCTTATTTAATTCGCTTACTAATTGCGTTATTTCCATATTCTCATACCCTTGCATTGTTACCTCCGCAGTATAGCATTATTTTGGTTATTTAGGTTAATATTATTCAAATTTAATCCGTCTAATTATGATTTTAAAAGGGTCTTGTCCAAATGATTTACGGTACAAAATCCCTGAGCCATCACGCCCTTTTAGTTTCCTTATTTCAGATGGGTGTACAACATATTCATTCACAACTTTAGAGCTTCCCATTCCTGTTGCACCCTGCCCTTCCGATATGTCTATTTGTCGAGTAACTTCATATGTTTCGCGAGTGCCCATCAGATTAGCCACTCTTTCAATATCTTTCTCATGTTGCAACTGTAATATTAAAAATGTACCACAACATGCTACCAGCTCCTCAGCTACCCTAGCACTTTCCGAGTTGGCCAGAGATACTGTTTCTAATCCCTGAGTGCCTACGATAGCGTGCATACCATTTGACCTGTGCAATGTCAGGGTATCGCTTAAATTACTACTTGCATAACTGGCAAACTCATCAAAAATGCAATAGCACTTCTTGATCACCCCGGTGCTGTCCATCATAGTAGAAAAAGCACTATTAATATCATTAATAACAAGCTTGGCTATTTTCTTAGTATCTTCCTTATACGTTGAGCTATCGAACATAAATAACACTATTTCATTATTTATGATACTTTCCTGTAGCTTAATCACCTCCGAACATGCTTTAGTATTAAATAGGTGCCCGAAGCTGCTTAAAATGAATAGCTTAAGGATTTTTCCAACATCTCCAATCTTCTCATCATCAAGTAGCTCGACTTCATTCATTAATAGTCTGTCACCTGTTTCGTTAGCCAATGCTTTTAATATATCTATATCTTGAATAACTTCATACAGCGTATATAAATCAAAATCTTTACCAGACTTCTGTAGTACTGCTAGAACAGTATTAATTGCATTCTCCTCACCAATTACATAATGCTGCTGCCCTCGCCCTTCCGCAGCACTAAACAGGCTCATAATGCGATTTTTAAATTCGGTAAATGTTCCCGTTGAGAATGGATGATAAGCAGCCAGGCATTTAGCTAGTTCGCCTCTTATTGATTCAGGTTTTAACGTAAATAGTTTAAATGTACGACCATACTTATCCGCTATTTGCTTAATCTTTTCCGGCAAGTCTGGACTACCCTTACCATCAAGTTCGATACAGGGTATCCCTAACTTTGCACAATGTTCAATATTGTTTAGGATAGCGGTTGTTTTCCCTGCTCCGGTTGTACCCAAATATAAGGCATGATAGTTATATTCATCATCAGTTAAGTAGATTGGTCGCCCTGTATCTTCCCTAAAGCCAAACTCAATCTCCCCATCATGAGATTTATTAATAGCTTGCTTGGCAGATACTTTGTCCATATTTCTTAAATCTAATTGTGACAGCCTGATTTCTGCAAATGCGGCTATTAAATAGTAAAATGAAGCGACTAATGTAATGCCATGACCTATCGGAGCCAACATAAACTCTTTTTTTAGCATAATTAACCAGCCGTTATGCTTCCCAAAACTGAGCCATGCATACGCAGAATTTATAACATTTAGATCAAATTTCATTCCTAATGCCAGTAATACTATACCAATAGCTAAATTTGCCCATTGGCGATATAACTTAGGCATTAAACTTAAAATTAAGAAACTCACAAGGCAAAAAATGCCTAGAGGTATATAGTAAAAGCTTATAACGAAGATAAAGAAGTATGATGCAATCTCAACAAGAGGCTGTTTCCAATGCTTTATATCATCAGAATTAATAAGTAACGCCTTGATGTCCATATCCCGGCGTTTAGCACGGTCTAATTCTACATCGCAGATATACCAAATGGTAGCCAATGCAGGACTAAAAACCAGTAGCCCTAAATCCATGTATTGAGTTACGCTATAACTGACAACATTATCCAATATTGCTTTAACCCCTATGTCAGCAGGCCTAACATTAAAATCATGGAGGAAAAATATATTTAATAACCATGAAAAATAGAATATAGCTATATATAGAAAAAATCGGCTCTCACCCAGTTTATAAATCTGTTCCCTGCCTTGATAAAGTATTTCTTTAATCCCAAAACTGACTAAAACCACTAACAAATAACTAACTAAGTTTCTTATATGCTTACCGCCCTCACCAAAAGCAGGCACTAATAACTGCATGAAGATAGCAAACAATAGCAATAGCGGAATAAATCTATTGATATAGACAATTGCCCATTTAAACGGCGGTAATTTAGAATTTGATAGCATAACGTTACTCCATTACTCCAAACCCAAAATTATCGCTGCTAGAATACATGCGGTATTCGTAAACGTCTCTCGCTACTGGTATTGCTACGTAATTAAGATTATGAGGAATTCCATAATCATCATAATAGATAGGTACTAATTTACTTATATCTAACCCGTCACTATTGATTTTGATGGTTGCCTGTACAAAACCATTAACGTACTTAGTTAAATTAGAGATTGAGTAATCATTTGTTTTAACCGCCTGTACATAAGAATCTGCCGAAACCTTAAAGTGTTCTGGCTTCATTCTCTGAACTATATTTAGGTTTGGTATCGCCACTTTGGACTGAAATATTAATAATTGCCCACTAAAATAGCTCGTATTTGCGCTACATTCTGGTAAATTTGGCAGTGCAGCATCAATAGCTGTATATGCACCAGATTTTAAATCTATCTGGGTGTCTTTAAAATTGATGGTATCCGCCGTAAAATAGCAACTATTACCATCATTAACATACTTACCTTTTACTATTGAATTAGCGGGTATTAATACTTGAGTTTGTGTCTTATCAAATATTGGGGCTACAATCTTTGCCGTATATTCCTGAGCTCCAATCTGCGGAGTAATATCATCCTGTAATTTCATATTAAACCAATTTCCTGATTCAACAACTCCATTTACAGTGTTATTGACAGTAATACCCGGACTTATTCTAGCTTTTACTGCATAAGCACTTGTTGAAAGCCCCGCAATTATTAGAATTAGTATTTTTTTCATAATGCCTCCCTGACACTAAGGTTTTTGTTGTTACTGAAAATAAAAATAGCCCGGCGGTAAACGTTCTTCCGGGTCACAATTCCGAAATATCTGGAATCGACTGAATGCAAGCTATTCCCAAGCAAAAAGAATTCATCAGCTTTTAATTTATGTGACCATCCAACAGGCAAAGGGTACAAATTAACTCCATTACCCTCTTGGAATTGGGCGCTATTGCGCTGGTATTTATCATTTATAAAAATACCAGACTCAGCAACCCGGATAACGTCTCCTTTACTGGCTGCAATCGTTTTTAATATATGAGGAAGCCCATTATCACAACTTCCATCATCAATTAACCCAAGCTGATTAAAAACCAATTTATATTTATCATCTATGATACAAATTAATACAACATCGCCTTTTTGGTATTTTAAGCCCGGGAGAGCCAGATAATATCCCAGTGGTTCTGAAACACTCGGGTTATAGTACACAATGTTTTCAAGCATAAAAACCATCATATACGTAAACCATAATGGCAAAATTACATACTTTATAAATTTAATCATTGATATTTGCTTAATTTTTCTATAGCTGGCGTAGCCTGTTCTAATATAGCTTCTTTATCAAGATAGTAAGGAATCCATTCATAAAGATTATGCTTAGGGTCATATCCCGTTATTTCCATGAGTGCGGTAACTTTGCGCCGTACGACATTTTCATTATGCCCTGCTTTATTTGTTATCCTAACCGTAGTTCTTTGAATTGATATTACAGCATTAAGTGCCATTGATATTTGATCTCTCTGTACAGGCATATCTCTACAGTCCTGATGTTCTTTAATACATTGCTCGAATCTAAAAGCAGCCTCAATCGCACCATTGGCATGTATAGTACCCATACAGTTTTTTTGCCCAGTTAGCATAGCTTTAAATAATGTATAACCCTCTTTACCCCGGACTTCCCCAACAATTATTGAATTGGGGCGACTTCTTTGCCCACTTTTTAAAGCATCGTCCATACCTACCTCATTAGTTTGTGCAAATTCAAAAGCATTATCTATTGGGTTTTGTACTTCCGGTGTATCCTCAATAATTCCGACTCGGTTTAAAGCTTCTGGGTGTATCCACGCTAACTCCCACAGTAAAGCATTAAGTAATGTCGTCTTGCCTGAACCAACCCCACCAGCTATTAAAATATTACAACCACGCTGCATTAGTTCCCTTATCGTATCAGCAACAACCTGTGGCATAATGCCAGCTGCAACATACTCATCAAGCGTAAATACTTTTGAGCTATGCTTACGAATAGTAAAAGACGGAAATTTTACAAATGGAGGGATTTGCCCGGTAAACCTGTGGTGATAAAATGGTATTGCACATTCTAATCTTGGCTCCTTAGCATGAAAATGCATACTGTTAGCCGCCGCCAATATATTCATTATTTGATGAGCCTTGGACTCTGTCATCTTGACAAACTCTTTAACTACCAAGTGTTTAGGCTGCCTGTAGCTAATAATATTTTCTTTGGTAATCGTAACAATCTCAACCCTAAAGTAAATATGTATCAGGCGTGATAACTTCTTATTTACCTTATCAATCAGAATACTTAAATCTTTAAAATCTTCCTCTGGTATAGGTTCTTTATGACCATAAAAACAGGCTTCTGATATGTAATCTGTAAATTCACACAACCTGTAATGCTCTTCCTGCTCCAAAAAAATGTTTTCGCTGTCGATATTCAAGGAATGCTTTAAAAGCATCCCTACGGCTTCGCAAACTTCCTTGTTGTACCTAGCTTCGTTGTTAGCTGGTATGACATGATGATTTAATATTATACGCTCTGAGTCTTTGTCCAGATACTTAACAAAAACCTTATCACCAATGTTTGGTATTGGATAATTCCTTAAGCCTACTTCTTCGGTATTAATAAGCCTTACCATCCCCTTGCCAGCCTGTTCATACCAAATATGCCCTTCATACATGCCATCAGCCCGCCTAAAAGCATTTAGCATAATTTCGTAAACATCTGGAATATCAAATAACCCCAACAGGTCGCCCATATCATCTTCAAGATGACGTAATATTTGGGCGCTATCCATTTCTTTCTTAGCCATTATGTACCTCATCAACGTTAGTATCAACATCAATAGGCTCATTATCTTTGCCTTCTATCCAGTTGAGTAACCTCATTTCCCTAACATATACTTTGGTTGCTGGTTTGGCGGTTCCATCCTTAGCCAGATACGCACCAAATTTAGGCGTACCATCAATAAATAACCTACTGCCAGCCTTAATATATTTTTTGGCAAAATCTGCCCAAAATCCATTACAAATTAACTCTATCCAATCTGTAGACTCTTTACCTTTGGACTTAATAGTTACTGCGAGATCAAGCGTCACAAACTCTTTGCCCTCATTACCTTTGACGCTATTTGGTACTTCTTTTGCATTACCAATTAAAACAATACTTTTTAGCATGATGATTCTCCTAATTTAGTTTATTTAACTTTAGTCCAAGTGTTACAATTTTCCTGATAGCAATTCGGTATAAGCTTTGCAAATAGCTTATCGCCTTGCATATGAATTACAGTGCTGGCTATTTGTTGATTCACCACAAGGGTATTACCATCAGCGATAGCCGGGAACGTTTCTATAGTCCGTGTTGGTAGTGCTCTGGTAACAGAGTATCCAACCCCACCATCATTATTAGTGATAGTTAAAGTTTGATCAGTAGCGTTGGCATTGCGCCAAGTGCCTACATATTGATTTGTGCTGGTTGATTTTTCACAACCAAATAATGCAACTCCGGCTAATATAATTAATAAGTGCTTTTTCATGATTTACTCTCCTTCTTTTTACTTTTTGACAGCATCAACTGCTGTTTTCCAATTTTGACCTGTTGCTGCGTTTCCAGCAGCCTTAGTTGCTGTCTGTGCCAAATCCGAGGATTTAACCGTGGTATTAGCGCCACCGGAACCACCACCTACACCGCCCCCACCTGTAGCCCCTCCGCCACTTGGATTTTGTGGCATAGGCATTGGGGTATTATTACCTCCTCCACCGCCCCCGCCACCAGAAGATGAAATAATCCGTTGTGCCCCCTTAACCATTTCACCACCAATATCAATTACAGTAGAGCCAAAACCACTTCCTAAGTCGCTGGCTAATTTTTGAGGGATTATAAACATCAATACTGTAAGAATGGCCGTATTGGCCAGAGCCACAAGGTAATCACCGTAATTGGCTAAAATATCAGCACTAGCAGCGCTCAACTTAGCTACAACCATATCCATTTGCTGATACACGGTACCAAATAATGCTGCGGTAAACATTAATTCAAGCGCATACTTCATAACTGTAGCTAAATAAGCTTGCCACCAACCAATAGTCCAACGACTACCCGCAAACATAGTATTAACGAACCCGGCAAATAAACATAGCCACATTCTTATTGATAAATATAAAACATATAAAGCAGCAACCGTAGTAATTACATAGAATAACATCTGTAAAATTAATAACTGTAAAGGTCGCAAAACCTCAAACGAACCTAGCGTTTTTGAAGCATTATCTACCGCAGTTGCTACACAGCTATTAATTCCCATTATTGCCGAAGGGGTAAAATTGCCTAATAACGATGCGCTACTTGGGTCAATTGTAAAACCGCCCATTAAAGCACCAAAACTTGCCCCAAACTTAATAACTCCAATGTAAAAACTTGGATTCAAAAATATGTGATAGATGATAGTTGCTGTTATGAGCCTTACAAACCACCAGATTAATAATTTATCTATACGAAGCCCGGCAATTTTTTCAAACGCAAGCTCATACCCTCCCCATAACGCCCATAGCATCCAATAAATTTTCTGAACTTTAGGTAGAATATTGGTTGTAAAGTTACGCGATAAATTATAAAAATTCTGCTGAAACTGGTCTAATGTACCTCCCGGTACCATGCTACACGTAGTTCCTGCATAACTTACCCCGACTATAGCCATTAGGATTAAAAAAAACTTTAGTTTAGACATAATTTCACCACTTAGAACCAGCAACACTGCCCTGCATACTACTTTGAGCTGCTTTAGCATACCTATCCTCAGCTAATTGCTTTTGGGATTTTTGAGCCTCGAGCATTTGAATCTGTGCCAAGGTATTTTGAGTAGCAGATTGAGTTGCAACTGAGGCCTGTTGTAGTGCCAGCGCTGCTGCCTTAGGGTTTGTAGCAAAGGCAGCCATTACACCTTGTAAACTTGTAATAGCTTTATTACTACCAGTAATATTTGACATTGCATAAGAAAATTGACTGCAAAGATCACCATTAACCTGGTCTACATAATTTTGCATAGTGTTCAATTGCTTGGCATCACATAGCTGGCATAATGTCTGGCCTGCACCAGACACTTGTTGCAGCCCTTTAAGAGCAGTTACTTGCTGGGCTGCATTCATTGCCGAATTCATTTGATTAAGGTAGCCGGGTATTTGCGCAGCATAACTAAGAGTAGTTGTTGTATCCTGTGCTTCCTGATTTACGTCAATAGTTGGTACAACTGCAAAAGCCGACATGTAAGTGATAAATAACGGAATAAATAATTTTTTCATTGCTCCTCCTTATTTCTCAAACGTGCAATAAACCATAGTGTGCATATAGATACCCCAATTTTCTTTAATTGTTCTCTAATTTCATTATTGACCTGACTGTAACTACGAGCATTTTCAAGGTATCTGTCGGCCAGCTCATTAATAAGCTTTCTTTTTTCAAATTTATCCATGATGTCTCCTGTTATAAATTAATAAGGTTTAAATGCAGATAGCGGGCAAAATGCCCCAGCACCTACCATGCCACTTACTACAAATTTGCATGGGTCATAGGGATTAACCAGATACGATGGCTCTAAGGACATGTCTACTGTACACGGTACAGAAATAGTTACCACCGCAGCAGCATAAGAGCCAATCATCGAAGAGCATAAAGCTAATTGCGTTGGGTCGGTTGGTGGGACTGGAACACAAAGCCCGGGAATAGAATTTGTACCTAATCTGCTTATCAAACCAGTCATCGTAGCTAACGCACCTTCGCCAGTTACTATTAATCCTTTGACACTAGCCGGGTCTGGGGATATTGGAGCACAATTAGATGGTACAGCTAGTACCACCTTTGTAAATAGCATTGTTAATAAGAGTTTTTTCATGGTTTAACGCTTAAAGTTTTTATTATAAACATCAACTGATACTTGATTACCGCCAACACCAGCAACCAATTTGGCACGGCTAAACACCCCTTGAATTACATAATAAGGAGAATAATAAGAAACGTTATACTTAACTAAATTGCCTGAATCACTCTGAATTAACACAGTAGGCAGGTTCTTGCTATCAACACCATTCGGGAACTCTATCCATGTACGCTTACCATCATCAAATGCTCTAACAGGTGTCCACGATGGGTCATCATCAGTAGTTATTTTGTAATTAAAGTTAGCGTCTGCCAAATTAAGCTGCGGAGTCTTTTCAGCATTGGCTGTTATATCATTTTGTTTTTCGATATTATCATTAACTTTATTTAGCATATCATCTGGATACCAGAAAGACACATTGCGAGTAATTTTGTCTTTTGGGCCACCCACTACAATTAGAATGTTATAGATTCGCTTATCTGTAGTTATGATGAGGTTGGTACTCATTTTAGGTGATGCTGGTTTTACTAAAACCTGCTGAGTTTCAACCCCCGTAGAAGCCCCGGATACTGCAACCAGATAACTTAAATTAGATGGGTCGCCCGATGTAATTGAGGTAAATTTTTCGCCAGCCTCTAAAGTAATTACTGTTTGCTGAAAAGGCATACAGTTTATTATTGGCTGCTGCATTGAAGAATATGCAAACTTAGTAAAGCCTTTGGTAATAATATTGTCTGCCTTACCAGTCTTCGCATATGCATTAAATGCAGCTTCTACAGCCCTATCATTGCCATAAACTAATTTATAGTTTTTACTCTTTTTATCATCAACTATAACAATTGGCGCAGGTTCTTTAATTACCTGTGTTGTAGAGCTATAGGCTGTACTGCTTGGTCGATTCGTACTGGAACATGCAATAACAGTGGCTGCAACTAATCCCAGTAATAGCTTGTTAAGTAAATTTTTCAATTGAAACTCCTTAATTAATAGACGTTTTTGTTTCTTTATCAAGTCCAGCAATAACCTGATTTAGCTGAACAATTTTATGTACATAATCTTTTGTCTCATGAGGTAAGCTAAGATCATCAATATCGGTTGCATTAGGATTTTTCTTTAATGCATTTTTAACGCAAGTACTGCCACAGTTGTAGGCAGCAAATGCTAATGCCCAATTGCCAAATTCATTATGTAAGTCATTTAAAAGCTGTATTGCAGCTTGGGTTGATACATTAAAATCAAACCTGTCACTTGAACTTAATCCATAATCATTTGCTGTACCGGGCATTAACTGCCATGCTCCCCCGGCTCCCTTCGGAGAAACAGCATTTTTGTTATAATTACTCTCCACAATTGGCACAACCGCAACGGACACTGGAACATTAGACTTATTTGCTTGCTCTAACACATAACTTAGTTTTCCATCACTTGCAGCTTTTTTCAAAGCCTTTTCTACCTTGGCATCAGTTGCCCAACTATCAGATTTGAAATTAACTTTTGCCTGTGGTGCTTGCGTCGTATGTGTCTTAATGATTACCCGGTTTTGTTGTAGGCTTGGCGCGCTGCTATCTTCCCTAGATGCAATCTTGGGCTGATAACCTTGATTCGGCTCAATATATACTTGGTGTACATCATAACTAGCGCCGTTTATCTGCGGATTATCAGGTGTGCCATATAAAACCTCGTTATCCGCAAAACAGTAACCAGCCACTAAGCTCAAAAAGATAATTTTCTTAAACATGGCTGTTCTCATGCTTAAGGTTTAAATGCTTGCAAACTTTGTCCCAATCACTAGCCGATAAATCATGTACCAAATCAAATAAAGCTTTTTTATAAGCTTCAACTGCCTTTTTATCTGTAATGGCCTCTGCTATCTGATATGGATGCAACATTTTCACTTCATTATCCATCCCCAAAACATACGTATAAAACATCCGGCTAACAAGAACCTGCGTATCATATTCCTTAAAACTATTACAGGAAGGTGATAACTCCCAATATCCTTGCATAAACTTAATTCTATTCATAATAGCCCCCTAATTCTTACGAGCATTACCAGTATATGCACTAGCAAATACCATATCTTTATTGACTTCAATAGTAAATTCAAATCCCGGCCTAATGTGTAATGTAGGTTGTAAATTTAGATTTTTATTTAATAATGTTGTGCCAGTCTGGGCAATTTGAGTGCCAACACTTTGCCCAAGTATCTGCCCGGCTCCCGGCGACTGTAGCGCATTAGATTGTTGCGGTTGTGCAAGTTGCGCTCCGGCTGCCAAAATTGAAGTCAGGATGGTTGCACCCCAAATCTTGTCGTAATGGTTATCAACTTGATCTCCAAATCCTGCCCCTTTTGCATCAGCACCACCAAAGCCCGGTAAATCTATAAATTGCCCATTAGGTAAATTAACCCTAGTCCAAGCTACTAATAAACGCTCCTGCCCATATGCCACAGAAGAATCATAAGTGCCAACAACATTTGAGCCTGCGGGAATAAGTAATACTGAATTTGTACGAGAATCATACACGTCACGGGTCGTATGTCCATAGATTTGCCCGGGTAAGTCAGAATTAATATCTTGATCTACCTGCGCAGGTATCTTGGTACCCAGAGCTAAAACATTCTCGGCAATCCTATTTTTAACTGCTACATTTGCTTTTGAATTTGCCTTAATAAAAGCTCGTTTTTCTGCTTGCTGATTTTGGTCATCTTTCGGTAATGACGGGTCATCACTAGATTTACTATCTGCGCTGCCACTAGCCCCAGTACTACTTATTTCAGTATTTCTATTCTGAACTTGGTTAGTTTGAAGGGATGCCCTCATTGCCTGACGATAGGCTTCCATCTCATTTTGACTCATAGCAGATACAGTGGACGAGCTATCTGTTTTAACCATGATACGACCAGTAGGACTGCTAGCATTTACTGCCTGTGATGCATTCCTTTTTGCTGCATCCAAAATGTTTGAATAATCAGAACCATCGCGAGCTGTATAATTAGGTGAATTATCAACCGTATTATTTAGCTTTGCAGGTTCATCATTACGCAAAGCAAAATATAGAATTGTTCCTAATGATAATGACCCCAAAAGTATAAGCGTTAGTAATACTCTGGTTTTATTTAGTCCTTGTGATTTAGGTTTTTCTGAAATCATGTTTTAACTCCCCATAACCTGACTAACAACCACATCTTTAACTACAATACCAAATGGGTTATACATTCGAGCTTCCGGGTCTTTAAAATCTCCCTTAGTTAGAGTAAAGTCAATATTGGCTTTAAATCTTCCAACTGGCTTGCTATTCTTATACTCTTCCCAGTCAATTTGCCAGAGATGATTATTGAGAGGTATTGCCGACCTAATATCTATTAACTGCTCACCCATACCAACAATGCCATACTCATCACGCATCATAGGTGCAATATTATTTGTAAATAACTGACTGGTAGATAACCTTTTTACCAGCCTGATATTACGTTGGCGTAATCCCTCAGATAATGGTACTTCCCTAATAGATCGGATATATCCACTAAGTTGATTAGTTAATGCCCCAGAATCCGGTTTTAAAGCCCGATTAGGAATACCAACCATAATCAACCCGCCAGATGCATCCTCACGATAAACAAGTGGCACTACGTCAGGTAATTGGGCTGCATATATCATGCCAAGTACAGCTAACGTTGTTATCCCCATCATAATAAAAGCGACGGTGCGCCACATAACAGCATTTGCGCGCCATAATCCGGTTGTTTCGTTCCAATCCTTACGGCTACTTAGATAGGGATTTGCTTGTTCCAGTTTTTTAATGTTCAATTCAGGCATTTGTAAGCTCCTCATGTTTAGTCAACCAAAATTCAGCTATTTCAGGATACAATTTTTTGTGCTTAATCCATTCAAGCCCAAATAAATCTTTATGCTCGTCTTTAAGCTGTTTGATGATTTTTATTTCTTCCAGTTGTGGTGGTGTAAGAAAAGTTTCAGCTACGTCACCAAAATTAAAGTCAATTAATCTGCTGCCTAATGGGTTGGTAAAATAATATTGGCAATTTACTAAAGCATTACTTATCAACTCTATTTGCTTCTCGTTAAGCCCCATCTGCTCATAACTAGGACGCTGCGAGCCTTTGGCATTTAAATTTGCTGTAAATATTTTGGTTTTGCAGGTTTGCATAAAAATATCTGCAATATCTGATTTCATAATATCCGCGGGCTGATCTACTCCGATTATTATTTGAACATTTTTACTTGCAATTTTCCTTAGCCATTCATCCAGAATACCTCTAAAAGCAGCATGTTTAAATATCGTAAACCCATCGTGAATATAAATAGATGTAGGCGAGCCATCTAATCGCCTTTCGACCATATGTAACAAATATAGTACTGCGGGTATTAAAGTTGTGTCACCCATCCTTATTAGGTGGCTCATTTCAAAAACAGTAAAAGACTTAAGATTAAGTTTATCCTCCCTCGAGTCGAAAATTTGCCCTTGGAATCCGCCGGATGTTGAAATATATGGCTTAAACTGTTCGGCTAAATCTGCCATATCCTCACCTTTCGGTTGTGTATGATATGTAAAATACTGCATAGTCCGCTGAGATGATTTAGCTTCATCCCTTACTATTTTAAGAGCTTCGGTTATCACATTTACATGCTTTGGTTTTATAATAAAGCCATTGACTTCACATAATTTTGTCAACCATTCGACTGCAAAACTAAAGTCCTCGTGGTTATCCAGATGCTCTAAGGGTTTAAAAGTAATACTTTCATCATAGCCTAAGTCATAATGCACACTATCTGGAATACTATAAGCCAATGGCAATGTAGAGTGATTGCTGTCAAAAATAATTACATTGCTATTCTTATACCTACATTGCTGTGCTGCCATAAAATTCATTACTTTAGAGCCACGGCCACCAATTATTAACGCGTGTCCTTCATCCTCAACGTGTAAACAGCCTCTAAAGGGGGTATTGCCACTGGTAGCTGCATAAAATAGGACTGGATTATTTTTTGCATAGTACTTGCTGGGATTTTTCTTATATCCAGACCAAATTGATGATGACGGTAATAAATCAGAGAAATTATCTGACTTCATATACCATTTACGAATATTGGCTCTAACAATACCCGGAATTGCAGAAAAATATGCATCAGCACATAAATGTCGCTCTATCTTGCCAAGCATACTGCAACGGCTGATAACATCAGCAACCGCTTTGGCTTTATCTTCCAAATCAGCCGGATTTTTATCAAAAATAACTATAGTTGAAGTATATTTACCGACCCGCTTGCCATAACGCTCTATTTCCTCTAATACATCCTGTGTTTCATTGGCATATCTGGCTGCTGCCCGGTTAAGTTTCCCGCTTTCTCCTGTGCCATATTTTTCAGATAGATGTTTAGCTGCATCTTTAGTACTTTGCTCGTGAAAGTCTGATATATTTTTAAGGGTTTTTTCCTCTTCTGCCCTATTCATGAATATATACCTTGATGACCAAGTAAACTCAAACTGCAAAGCTTTTAGCTCTGATAACAACAACGGCCATGAATTTAAAGGGAAGCTTTCGCCCATTGATACCGCTCTAATATGCATATCGCCAATTTTAGGCGAACTGCCTACCAGTAAATCATTAGCGCTTACAACATGGCATAATTCAGTAGAATTAGGGCTAGGTACTTTTATTACTTGGCGTAACCCATTCACGCAGTATGCTAGGTAAGAGAGGATGTCATCATCGCTCATACTATAAATACGAAACTGCGAAGCTCCCAAAATTCGCTTGAAATTCTGTATTTTGTCCTTGAACATATTAAGATAAAGGGTTAAATCAAGCCCTTTCACTTTATCCTTACTATCTACTTCCTCGCCAGTAATGAAGAATTTACCTAATTTAGAATACTTTGCATCATATGATGGTTTGTAAGTAAAGCCTATTACATACTCATCTTCAAAATGAGCTTGCTCTTGGTCGTATTGAATTCTGCGCTCATGATCTAATGTATACGTAGTAGCATCTGTAAAATGGCAGTCCTCTTGTGGAATATATCCAGTACTTTCAACCTTATCCATATTAAAGTGCATAGTCCAACCATTACCAAATTGAATAAATGCATTATGAATTACCGCCCTAACATAAGCCTTTTCATCTTCTGTAGACGCATCTAAGTCCATGGGCTTAATAGCAAAAATAGTTGTAAAGCTTTCATCTTTATTATGAAGAATACCCGGGTCTATAAAATTACCAAAAGGCAACCTGTCAGACAGCCCCAATGATTTTTGATGATACTGATGATTAACTGATACTCTTTTAATCTCAAAAGCAAAGTTATGCGCAATAGTTTTAATAAAATTAAGCATTTATTAATACTCCTTGATGCTATTAGTCGATGGATGCATCGCTGTATTTGGGTAAAAGTCCTGATAATCTAAAAAACGCCATATTCCTTTAAAGAATAATGGGTCTTTCGCATTGCAGTACGCACATACCCCGTGGAAAAATGCATAATTTGCAACCCCTAACAGTCTCCACCATGAATCAGCGTAATAACCAATTACTGCCGAAGTTATAAAGATAAAAACCCAAGGAACAGTCTCAATACCACCAATTAACTTTGGCTTCCATATTGCTTTTGGTAAAGGGATTAGATTAGATTGCATGATTTCCAACCACATTTAAAAGCATCAGCTTTTGGCTGAAATTTAATAGCTATTTGTTTCTTAGGTGAAAAGTCGAAGCCCTCAGATATACGCTGCTTGTAAGTACCATATGCAAATGCTACCACTCCAACCATAATAGCAATACTGCCAAGCACTATGGCCAGCTCACCCTTAGCCTTACCAAACCCAATAATGCAACCACCAATAATAATCGCCAACATACCACCTATTTGAGCAAACGCATTAGTACTGGATTTAACATCTGTTGCAGTTTGATTTAGCTCCTGAATACTCACGGTATCGCTTGCAAATACATAATTTGCACCAAACAACAATGTTACAAAAGCAATTGCCTTTATCCAGCTTCTAGTATTTTTTTTCATATTTTTTTCCTTATTAATCATTTATCAAGTTTAGTACTTAATAGCTCCTATCACACCCGATACAGGAACTTTATCTAGTGACCTGCACTATTACCGCTAATTGCTATGTTTTAATACTCATACAAGATTCCCTTCAATTAAAATTACTTACGTCTAACCTTGACCGAAGGCAACGGATATTCAGGCTCAGTTAGCTCACTTACTATTTCATTGAATACCTGATTATTGGTTTCCTCTAAATGCCATACTATTTCAAGTAGCCAGTTGGCTTGACCGCTGATTGTGCGATTACTTTTCTCTGCTGACTCTTTTAAAAACTTGTAATGCTCCATTTTTAATCTTATTGATGTTGTTTTTTGTTCTTGCGCCATATTTAGTCTCATTGTAATTTGTGAATGGTTATCGGTTTTGTAACATTTAAATTAATAAAAAAAGCTCAGGTAGTTAAGGCCTCGTTATTATGCTAAAATAGCTTCTTAGTTAAAATATGTAAAAATTTATTACGCATGATAAATTTTATTATGTATATAAAACATGAT
>JAPJMP010000061.1 GCA_026461645.1 Burkholderiales bacterium | reverse complement strand
GAGGTAAATTGTTAAATGATTCCAGCAAAATTATGCTTAGCCACGGGCGAAGTGCTCTACGGTTTTTCGCCTGAATGGCAAAAAGACATTACATTTGGTGAAGTAGTGTTTAATACCGGAATGACAGGTTATGAAGAAACATTAACTGATCCTTCCTATAGTGGACAAATTATTAATTTCACATATCCAATTATTGGTAATTACGGAGTACACCAACGATCACGCTGGGAATCAAATCAAATCCATGTTAGTGGCGTAATTTGTCAATCAGTATATACCAAGCCTGAGCATTATGAGAAACAACAAACTTTTTTGGAATGGTTACATACTTTTAAAATTCCTTTAATTGTTGGAATTGATACTCGCCATCTTACCAAGATTTTACGCACGGCTGGAGTGATTAATGGGGCAATTGTATGCAACCAGACTAATGATGACATAAAAATTCCAAATGCAATGGCACAAAATTGGGTGGCGCAAGTAAGTAGTAAGGAAATTGTAAAGCATGGTTCGGGTAAATATAAAATTATATTAGTTGATTGTGGATCCAAAGAAAACATATTAAGATTACTGCTGAGTTTTGATACAGAAGTTACAGTTGTACCTTATAATTATGACTATACAAATCTCAAATATGATGGAGTGTTTCTATCAAATGGACCAGGCGATCCAAAGCAATGCACAACAACAATTGCAATCTTAGCTCAAGTTTTAAAACAAAACAAGCCAGTTTATGGTATTTGTTTAGGGGCACAATTAATGGCATTAGCAGTTGGCGCTGATACTTATAAACTAAAGTTTGGACATCGTGGACAAAATCAACCATGCATAGATTTAGTTACGCAAAAATGTTATTTAACTAGTCAAAATCATGGCTATGCAGTTGATGCAACAACTCTACCTGATGATTGGTGTGTAAGTTTTAAAAATTTGAATGATAATACAGTAGCTGGAATTAAGAACAAATATAAACCATTTGCCGCGGTTCAATTTCACCCAGAAAGTGCACCTGGACCAGAGGATACAGCTTATTTTTTTGCGGATTTTATCAATTTAGTAAAGCAAGGTGTTTAAATGCAAAATATTCTCATTTTAGGATCCGGCGGACTTAGAGTTGGCCAAGCTGGGGAATTTGATTATTCTGGTTCGCAAGCAATTAAGGCGTTTAAAGCTGATGGACATAAAGTAATTTTAGTTAATCCCAATATTGCAACGGTACAAACCGATAAAACTTTAGCTGACGAAATTTATTTTGTACCACTTGAAGCTGCATACGTAACAGAAATTATCAGTAAAGAAAAAATTAATGCCATAGCTTTAAGTTTTGGTGGTCAAACAGCATTAAATCTTGGTTTAGAATTATATCGTAATCAAACATTAGCTAAATATAATGTGACTGTGCTTGGTTCTTCGGTAGAGTCTATCGATAAAACTGAAGATCGTGGATTATTTAGAGATACATTAAGTGAACATAATATTAAAACGCCAATAAGTTATTTAGCTATAACTATTGATGAGGCAATTGTTGCTGCTGATGCCATTGGCTATCCAGTTATGATGCGTGCAGGATTTTCACTAGGTGGTTTAGGCTCAAGTAAAATTAATACCAAAGATGAACTTATCGAAAAATGTGCTCAGGCATTATCTGGTGCGCCGCAAGTATTAATAGAAGAGTATTTAACAGGCTGGAAAGAATTTGAATATGAAATTGTTCGTGATAATGTTGGTAATACTTTAACCATTTGTAATATGGAAAATATGGACCCTATGGGGATTCATACTGGAGAGAGTATTGTAATTGCTCCAGCACAAACATTAAATAATAAAGAGCATCAACTATTACGAAATATATCATTGCGCTGTGCCAATATTTTTAATATTATCGGTGAATGCAATATTCAATTTGCCGTTAATCCACAAAATGGTGATTATCGCGTAATTGAGATGAATCCAAGATTATCGCGCTCTAGTGCTCTTGCATCAAAAGCTACTGGGTATCCTTTAGCTTATGTGGCGGCTAAAATTTGTCTGGGTTATAATTTAAATGAAATCAAAAACCAAGTTACCGGTAAAACTACAGCGTTTTTTGAACCTGCATTAGATTATGTTGTAATTAAAATTCCTCGCTGGGATACGCAGAAATTAAGTCAAGCTGATCGTACTATTGGTACTGAAATGAAAAGTGTTGGTGAAGCAATGGGGATTGGTAGAAATTTTGCTGAAGCATTGCAAAAGGCGACGCAGATGTTAAACATAGGTGCTACCGGACTTTATGACTATCCTTGGCCAATAAATGATATAGCTAAAGAAGTTGAGTATGCTACTGATCGGCGATTATTTGCTTTGTTTCGATGGTTTTATGCTGGTAATTCAGTTGATAGTGGATTTGATTTATCTAAAATTGATAAATGGTTTTTAAATCAAATTTATGAAATTGCACTGTTTGCGAAAAACTTAGATACATT
Organism: Burkholderiales bacterium; assembly: GCA_026461645.1. Classification (GTDB taxonomy): domain Bacteria; phylum Pseudomonadota; class Gammaproteobacteria; order Burkholderiales; family UBA11063; genus Aquella. The sequence goes on along the minus strand of JAPJMP010000061.1, from coordinate 11,937 downwards.
ACCCTTAAATAAGGAGAACTTATTGCAGGCTAAACGATTAGGCTTTAGTGATGTAATTATTGCGCAAATTAAAAAAACAAGTGAAACTAATGTGCGGCAACTTAGAAAAGAGTTTAATGTACTACCAAAAATTAAGCAAATTGACACATTGGCTGGTGAATTTGAAGCACAAACAAATTATCTATATTTAACTTATAATGCCCAGTATGATGATATTGTGCCAGATAAAGAGCAAATATGTATTATTGGTTCTGGCCCATACTCAATCGGATCGTCAGTTGAATTTGATTGGTGTACCGTTAATTTATCTCGAGCTTTTCGTCAACAAAACAAGAAAGTTATTATCATAAATTCTAATCCAGAAACAGTATCTACTGATTATGATGAATCTGACCGTTTATACTTTGAACCATTATCGCTTGAACGTGTTCAAGATATCTTGGATTATGAGGGAGTAAGTGGAGTATGTGTTAGTGTTGGTGGACAAGCTGCAAACAATTTAGCTTTGGCATTACATACTGCTAATTATCCTATTTTAGGAACGTCACCAATTAATATCGACAAAGCAGAAAATCGCGAAATATTTTCAAATTTATTAAATAATTTTGCTATTGATCAACCAAGATGGATAAAAGCCGAAAGTTTACAACAGGTTAAACGATTTATTGAAGAGGTAAAATTACCAATATTAATTAGACCGTCATATGTTTTATCTGGTTCCGCTATGAAAGTAATTTATGATGAAGACACACTGGAAACATATTTAAATGAAGCTTTTTTAATTTCTAAAAAACATCCAGTTGTTATTTCTGAATTTATTGAAGAGGCTAAAGAGCTTGAGGTTGATGGGGTTGCAGCTAATGGGAAGATTATTATATATTCAATTAGTGAGCATGTTGAAAATGCAGGTGTACATTCAGGTGATGCAACTATAATATTTCCGCCAGAACGACTTTATATTAAAACAGTATTGAAAGCAAAGTTGATTACCGATAAAATAATTGCAGAGTTAAATGTAAGTGGCCCATTTAATATGCAGTTTATTGCCAAAAATAATGAATTAAAAGTAATTGAGTGTAATGTGCGCGCTTCACGCTCTTTCCCTTTTATTTCAAAAGTTACCGGAATAAATTTTATTGAAATAGTAGCTAAGGTACTGTTAGGTGAAACTAAATTTGAAAATTATAATACTTTGGATATTAATCATATTGGAGTTAAATCGCCAGTATTTTCGTATAATCGGTTTAAGGGTTCAGATCCAGTGGCACATGTGGAAATGTCATCAACAGGTGAGGTTGCTTGTATCGGTAATGATATTTTACAAACGTTTTATATGTCATGGTGTGCAACTGGTCAAAAAATAAATGGTAAAAAAATTCTCATTAGTATTGACTCAAAGTTTAAGGAAAGAATATTCTCGATTGTGCATAAACTATTTGAACATGGATGGCAATTCATAGCTACAGAAGGAACACATGATTTTTTAGTTACTCGTGGAGTTCCATCTAAATGCGTATTTAAGATTAATAGTAATATTGAACCGAATATTCAAAAAACAATAAGCAATCATGAGATAGATTTAATCATTAATATTCCACATGATGGACTTACTTCCACCCATAATACAGATGGTTTTGCTATTCGTCGTTTGGCTATTGATTATCACATTCCTTTGATTACTAACTTTCAACTTGCAGAAATGTTATTAGAAAGTTTATTAATTTATTATGACAAAAGTGTTAACATTAAATCATATAAAGAATTTTTTTTAAAGAAGTAATATGAATAATTTAATCTCAATTGCTGATTTAAGCAAACAAAATATTTTAGATATTTTAGCTTTAGCCAAACAGTTTAAAAATGGCTTAAAAAAAAGATCATTAGAGGGCAAGGTTATAGCATCCTGTTTTTTTGAAGCTTCTACACGCACTAGATTATCATTTGAATCTGCCATACTTAAATTGGGTGGTGGAGTAATTGGTTTTGCCGATAGTGATTCTACATCACATGGAGCAAAAGGTGAGAGCTTAGTTGATACCCTAAAGGTTATTAATGGTTATGCTGATGCTCTTATTATTCGGCATCCATTAGATGGAGCTGCTCGTTTGGCGCAATCGGTATGCAGTATTCCAGTAATTAATGCCGGAGATGGAGCAAACCAACACCCAAGCCAAACACTTTTGGATTTATTCTCAATTCAAGATAGTCAAAATAAAATTGAAAATATTAGTATTGGTTTACTTGGTGATTTAAAACATGGCAGAACTATTCACTCGTTAGTTGAAGCAGCAAAATTTTTCAATATACAACTTTATTTTATTGCCCCTAAAGAATTACGTATGAATGAAAATAAATTGTTTCAGCTAAAAACATCAGGTATTCAATATTCATTTCATAACTCTGTTGACGAGGTAATTCATAAATTGGATTGCTTATATATTATTCGTATTCAAAAAGAACGTTTTGATGAAAGTATTTCTTTTGATAAATATAAATTAAATTTGAAATCATTACAAAATGTAAAATCTAATTTTAAAATATTGTCTCCATTGCCGCGCTTGGAAGAGTTGCCGGTTGAGATTGATGCAACCCCTTATGCCTATTATTTTCAACAAGCTCAAAATGGATTATATATTAGGCAGGCATTATTAGATATGATATTAGGTGATAAATTAAATTAATTATTAATAGGATTATGTGATGCAAAATCAAATTTCTAACTGGGCCGTTGAGGATAAAAAGCATATTGGCTCAATTGAAAATGGAATTAATATTGATCATATTCCATGTGGTAATGCTTTTTATATAATGAAAATTCTTAATTTATATAAATCAGAATACCAAACAGGGATTGGCTTGAATTTAAGTAGTAAAAAAATTGGCAAAAAAGATTTGATTAAAATTGAAAACAGAGAGTTAAGTGCTCAAGAAATTCAAGCAATAAGTTTATTTGCAGTTGGAAGCACACTGTCTATTTTAAAAGATTTTAAAGTAATTAAAAAAGTGATTTTAGCCATGCCAGATGTTGTTCATGGAATAATAATTTGTCCAAATAAAAGATGTGTTTCGCATCACCATGTTTCACAATTTCTAGCGGTGGCAAATCGAAATAACTTAATTGAATTAAAATGTAACTACTGTGAAAAAAGTTTTTTACTCAGTGATATTAAAGAGTATAATTTATAATGATTTTATCTAGCGCTGATTTTATCAATAATGATACTATTTATTTAGCTCAAAAATTAATTGGTAAATATGTTGTGCGTAAATTTGCGAATAATACGCTAGCTAAATATTTGATTACTGAAGTTGAGGCCTATCATAGTATGGCGGATAAAGCCAATCATGCAAGATTTGGTAAAACTAATCGTACCGAAGTTTTGTTTAAAACTGGAGGTAGATGGTATGTTACTTTGTGTTATGGAGTACATTATTTATTAAATTTAGTAACAGGAGAAGAGGGCAATCCAAGTGCAGTATTAATTCGTGGAATAAATGAAGTTGTAGGTCCTGGTAAAGTCACAAAATTACTTAAGGTAGATAGAAGTTTTAATAATTTAGAAGCAACGGAAAATAATAACTTATGGCTAGAAGATCATAACTTTAAAGTGCAAAACATTACTGCCTTACCACGTGTTGGCATAAATTATGCTCAAGAATATAAAGATAAACTATGGCGTTTTAAATTAAATAATAATTTTTAATGTGAGATAATTAATTGACTTTATTTAAAAATGTAACAGATTTAAACCATAAGCAAAGTGATATTCATATTGCTGATGGAAAAAATATTGAAATTGATGGTTCTAAACTTTTGTCTTTACCTGGCTTAATTGATCCACATGTTCATTTTAGAGTTCCAGGGTTAGAGCATAAAGAAGATTGGTGTACTGGGGCAAAAGCAGCTTTAAAAGGTGGCTATAGTTATGTTTTTGATATGCCAAATACTATACCACCAACAACAACTCAAGAGCGATTGGATGCTAAAATAAATCTAATTAATCAGCAGTTAAATCAAGTTAAACTACCACTTAAATATCGTTTGTTTTTTGGTGCTGACAAAAATAATTTTAATGAAATTAATAAAGTTAAAGATTATATTATCGGTATAAAAGTTTTTATGGGTTCCTCAACGGGCGATTTATTGATGGATGATTTAAGCAGTCTTCATGCTATTTATGCAATTGCTGCCAAATTTAATTTAATTATAGCTCTACATGCTGAAGATGAAAAAATTGTTAAGCATAATACGCAAAAATATTTACACCAAACTGAATTTAAATATCATTCCTTAATTCGTTCAGTTGAAGCAGCAACAACAGCTGTGGAATTAGTTATTGAATTGACTAAAATTTATAATGTAAGATCATATGTATTACATGTGAGCACGAAGGAGGAGCTAGAATTAATAAAGCAAGCTAAACAGATTAATTTACCAGTTTATGCTGAAACATGTCCACATTATTTATTTTTAGATGATGAAATGTATGATAAATTGCATGGTTTGGGTAAAATGAATCCGCCGTTGCGGAAAAAGATTAATCAACAATATTTATGGGATGCCATAGCACAAGGATATATCGATACTATTGGTTCAGATCATGCTCCGCATTCATTAGCTGAAAAAGATCAATTGTTACATCAGTGTCCATCTGGAGTGCCAGGAATTGAGACTACCTTGCCTTTAATGTTGACTGCTTATAAAAACAATAAAATTACTTTGCCCAACTTAATTAATTTATTACATTACAATCCTAAACGTATATTTGCACTAGACACAACTGATGATATTGTTTTAGCCAATATTGTAGATTATAAGCAATTGGAAAATAAACAATTATGTACTAAAGTTGGTTGGTCGCCTTATGCAGGAATGAATTTAACTGGTTACCCTGAATTCTTCATTAGTAATTCGCAAATTTATGATTTACAGGCAATTTAATTAATGCTAAATTTAATCTTTAAACTAGCACAATTTATTAATAAAAAAATCACCAATTTTCCTGCGCACTTGATTATTTATTTTAATTCCTGGGGAAGAATATTCCTTATGAATAAATTATATAAAACTAAGGTTTCTGAGTTGAATCATGCCAATTTTAACTTTAGCCGTAAATTATGGAATATAGAATTTAAAGGTCCATTATTTAACGCAGCTGGAATGTTTAAAAATAACGAAGGCTATACCATTGCCGTGAATCAGGGGGCTGCAGCATATATCGGTGGTACTTCTACCTATAATCCGCGACTAGGTAATCAAGCACGAGGAATAAAATTGCCTTTTGTTACATTAGAAAAATCTAAAGTCGCGATAAATTATTTAGGTTTACCTAATCTAGGTGATGAGGTTTTGAGCCGCCGACAAATAGCAATAAAAAAAGTAATTCCAATTGGTATGAGTGTAATGCGCTCTAATGATTATAGTGCGGATATTGCAATTGAAAAATTAATTACATCGCTATGGTTATACCATAATAACACTGAAATAGATTTTATTGAAATTAATGAAAGCTGTCCTAATGTTCAATTGGGAGTTGAGGATATAGTTGCGCGGTTAGAGCTAATTGCAACAAAATTTATTCAATTAAGATCTCGACCTCTGCCGGTTGTGGTAAAGTTCTCTGTAGATATAAAAACTCAGGATTTGCTAGATTTAATTGATGTATTAGTTCAGCTTAAATTTGATGGTGTAAATATTGGTAATACTTCGACTAACTATGTCAAATATAGAGACTACATTGATGCAAGTGAACTAAAAATTTATGATTATTTTACCCAAAAGTTTGGTGGCGGAATTAGTGGTAAACTTTTGAAGCAACAGTCCTTAAGCTTGTGTGAAGCAGCGGTATTACATATAAAGCAATTAAATTTAAATCATGAATTTCATGTAATTCGTAGTGCTGGAATTGATTGTGTGCAAGATATAGTTGATTCAGAAAATATTGGTGTTGCTTTAAATCAATGGTATACTGGATATTTTGAAAATTATATTAAATATGGCGATCTGGTATATACAAAAATTATGAATGATTTTGGTTCTTTAAAAACGTAGTAAATTTAATTTTTTTTGAGGTGTAAGGCACATGGTGAAAAATAAAGTTACATTAATGCTGTTCTTAAGTATGGGATTATGTATTAGTGTTTATGCTGAAGCTAAGTACGATCAAGCTATTCCTGGTAAACCACATTCTCAATCAATGAAGTTTGTTGAAGTTTATGCACATAGAGGTGATCGAGCATTTGCTCCAGAAAATGTTCTACCGGCTTATAAGACAAGCTTTGAAGTTGGTACTGATTGGATAGATATGGATGTTGGTGTATCTAAAGATGGTGTTTTGATAGTAAGCCATGACCCATATTTGAATCCTGACATTATGAGTAAAGATGGCAAGTTTGCAGCTAAAAGTAAAAATGATTTCTTGCAGGAATTATCCAAAGATGGAAATTTAGATAAAAATATTCAACCATATTTATATCATAATTTAACGCTTAAGCAAATTCAATCATATGAGGCAGGAGTAATTAATCCTCAAAGTCCTTACGCTTCATATTTCCCTGAACAAACTTCAGTTCCAGGAACACATATTCCTACTTTGCAAAATGTCATAGGCTACTCGAATAAAATTGGTAATAATAAAGTTTTCTTTCAAATTGAGTTTAAAGATAAACCGGATCACCCAGACTGGACTGTTACACCAGCAGTTTTTGCTCAGAAAATGTATGATTTCTTAGATAAAAATAATTTATTTAAGCGCACCGAAATTCAATCATTTAACTGGCAAATTTTATATGATTTACAAAGTATTGCGAAAAAACATGGTAAACATGTAAATACCGCTTATTTAACGGCTACTGATGTGGATAAACTTAATCATGATTCAGACCCTAAAATTGCCGGTTTATGGACAGGTGGTAAATTATTAAAAGACTATAATAATTCTTATCCAACTATGATTAAAGCTTTAGGCGGAAATTGTTATGAGCCTGAAGATGTAATGTTGACTAAAGAAGATGTAGACTTAGCGCATAAATTAGGCTTAAAGGTTGTACCATGGCGTTGGCCAGAACATACAGGAACTGCTTTTGATACTCCTATGGCTGAGAAGTTAATTAGTTGGGGGGTTGATGGTTTAATCGTTGATGATCCAGGAAGATTAACGTCAATATTAGCCGCTAAGGGATATAATGTACCAAAGCGTATTGAAGTAAAATAATTTTTTAAAAGATATTCCTATGGTTATTGAAAATAAAACAAACCACAAAATGAAGCATAATCTTAAACGTAAAACTTGTTATGTTCTGCAAGGTGGTGGTGCTCTTGGTGCATATCAAGTTGGAGCTTATGAGGCGTTTCGTAAATATGGTTATTTAGCTGATATGATCATAGGAATCTCAATAGGCGGAATTAATGCCGCGATAATTGCTGGAAATAAAGTTGAAGATCGATTGCCTAAACTTAAAGAGTTTTGGGATACGATTACTACTGATATTCCAATTCCTTTATTCGATGAGTTTAAATTAAATAAAATTCATAATTGGTTTGGAGCAATGTCAGCCTTGCAAGGGGTTAAAGGATTTTACCAACCAAGAATGATTAATCCAGCTTTACTCTCACATGCAACTCCGGATCAATTAAGTTACTATGATACAACTCCACTGCGTGCTACATTAGAAAAGGTAATTGATTTTAAATATTTAAATCAAAAACACATGCAGCTGTGCTTGGGCGCGGTTGAATTATCATCAGGAGAATTTGAGTTTTTTGATAGTTTTAAACAAGAAATTACCATTGAACATATAGTAGCTACTGGAGCATTACCGCCAGCTTTTCCACCTGTAAAAATTGGTGATAAATATTATGTTGATGGAGGGGTTTACAGCAATACTCCGATATTTAAATTATTAGAAGAAGCAGCAGCAAAACCCGAGGAGATGAAAAACATTTTATGTATTATGATTGATTTGTTTTCTGCATCAGGTCCATATCCTCATTCTATGGATGGAATGTTAGAACGGATTAAGGACATTCAATATTCATCACATTCTAAGAGAACTACAGCGTTATATGCTACGACACAAAACTTATCACATGCCATACACTATTTAACTAGTTTATTAACTCCGGATCAATTAAAAACAGCCGCAGTTAAAGATATAATTAAGTTAGGCTTAGTTAATAAGGTTGATGTTGTAAGACTTATTTATCATTCGCAGAAAGGTACTGAACTGCAAAGTAAGGATTATAATTTTAGTAAAAAGGCGGCATTAGTACATTATGATTTAGGATTTAATCAAGCTGAGAAATTAATTGTAGAAAATCAGGATAGTTGGAATGCTAAATCAAAATTAGGGATAAATGTGTATTCACCAGATAATGCAGTAATTAAAATTGTTTAGAAATTAGATTTAATATTTTTTCTTGAAAAACTTTTTTTAATACTTATATATAAAGTAACTAAAGTTTTTTGAGGAAAAATAATGTCGCATTCAAATTCAAATAGTGAAAATCATTCACAAACTACTAATCAAGCAATGTCTGAATCAGAAATGCAAGTTGAAACTGCTGAATTTGTGCAACCTGAAAATGTAGCACAAGCAGATAATAATGCGGATGATTTTAATAAAAAAATTACTTTATTAGAACAAAAAAATAATGAATTAAATGATTTATATGTGCGGGCTCAAGCTGATATTCAAAATATGCAAAAACGCCATTTTGAAGATAATAAAAAAACACGTGAATATGCCATTAGTTCTTTTGCAAAAGAATTGGTACAGGTTAAAGATTTTTTAGAAATGGCGCTTAAAGATCAATCAGGAAATATTGAAACAATTAAAGTTGGGGTTGATTTAACTTTAAAACAATTGTCTCAAGTATTTGAAAATAATAAAATTAAAGAAATTATACCGCAGGCAAAAGATAAATTAGATCCTCACTTACATCAAGCGATAAATACTGTTGAGGTGGAAAATCAAGAAGCAAACACTGTGGTTGATGTAATGCAAAAAGGCTATATATTACACGATAGAGTTTTACGTCCTGCCATGGTAACAGTTGCAAAATAAATTTTTTAATACTTGATTTTTAACAAAATGATACTACATATTAACTTAGGTAGTAAGGCTTAAACAAAAGCATAAGCAATTTAATTGAAAGGGAACAAAATGGGAAAAATTATAGGAATAGATTTAGGTACAACAAATTCATGTGTAGCCGTGATTGAAAATGGACAACCAAAAGTTATTGAAAATGCTGAAGGTGCAAGAACTACACCGTCTATTATTGCATACACTAAAGATGGTGAAATTTTAGTTGGTGCTCCAGCTAAAAGACAGGCAGTTACCAATCCACGCCATACAATTTATGCGGCAAAACGCTTAATTGGACGTAGATTTGAAGAAAAAGAAGTACAAAAAGATATAGGTTTAATGCCATATAGCATTGTAAAAGCAACTAATGGTGATGCATGGGTTAAAATTGATAATAATGAATTAGCTCCACCGCAAATTTCTGCTGAAGTATTAAAGAAAATGAAAAAGACTGCTGAAGATTATTTGGGTGAAGCAGTAACTGAAGCGGTAATTACGGTTCCGGCGTATTTTAATGATAGTCAAAGACAAGCAACAAAAGATGCAGGAAGAATTGCAGGGCTTGAAGTTAAACGTATTATTAATGAACCAACAGCAGCAGCTTTAGCCTTTGGTTTATCCAAAAAAGAGGGTCGTGATCGTAAAATTGCTGTATATGATTTAGGTGGTGGTACTTTTGATATTTCAATTATTGAAATAGCCGATGTTGATGGTGAAAGTCAATTTGAAGTATTATCTACTAATGGTGACACATTCCTGGGCGGAGAAGATTTTGATCAAAGAATAATTGACCATATAATTTCTGAATTTCATAAGGAACAAGGAATTGATCTTAAGAAAGATGTTATGGCGTTGCAAAGATTAAAAGATGCTGCAGAGAAAGCTAAAATTGAATTATCTTCATCACAACAAACAGAAATTAATTTACCGTATATAACTATGGATGCTACTGGACCAAAACATTTAGTAATGAAATTAACTCGTGCTAAATTAGAATCATTGGTAGATGAATTAGTTGAACGTACAATTGAGCCATGTAGAGTTGCTTTAAAAGATGCAAATGTAGCAGCATCTGATATTGATGATGTAATTTTAGTTGGCGGCCAAACGCGTATGCCTAAGGTTCAAGATATGGTTAAAGAGTTTTTTGGTAAAGAACCACGTAAAGATGTAAATCCTGATGAAGCAGTAGCAGTAGGTGCTGCAATTCAAGGTTCAGTTTTATCTGGTGATAGAAAAGATGTATTATTATTAGATGTTACCCCTTTATCACTTGGAATTGAAACCATGGGTAGTGTTATGACTAAATTAATTAATAAAAACACAACCATTCCAACTAAGGCATCACAAGTATTTTCTACAGCAGAAGACAATCAAACAGCGGTAACAATTCATGTGTTACAAGGTGAACGCCAAGTTGCCTCAGGCAATAAGAGTTTAGGCCAATTTAATTTGACTGAAATTCCTCCTGCTCCAAGAGGAATGCCACAAATTGAAGTTACTTTTGATATAGATGCTAATGGAATTTTACATGTATCGGCTAAAGACAAAGCAACTGGAAAAGAAAACAAAATTACCATTCAGGCAAGCTCTGGTTTATCTGAAGATGAAATTCAGCAAATGGTTAAAGATGCTGAAGCACATGCGGAAGAAGATAAAAAAACGGCTGAGTTAGTGGCAGTAAGAAATAATGCCGATGGTATGATTCATACTGTTAAAAAAACATTAGCAGAATATGGTGATAAAGTTGATGCAGTAGAAAAAGGAAAAATTGAAGATGCAATCAAAGCGGTTGAAGAAGCATTAAAATGTGAGGATAAAGCTTTAATTGAAGCAAAAGTTACTGAATTAATGACAGCTTCACAAAAAATCAGTGAAATGATGTATAAGGATGTACAAAATCAAGCTGGTGAAAATAGTGCTAGTGATGCCAATAAAGCTGAGTCTAGTGCTAAATCTGCCGATGACGTTATTGATGCTGAGTATACTGAAGTAAACCAAGATAAAAAGTAAACTTTAGTAAACTTATTAGGAAAAACCACTAACTTGTTAGTGGTTTTTATATTACTTAAACTATTGGGGATAAGATGTCAAAATCAAACCTTGATTATATTGTAATTAAGACTCAACGTAAAACGCTGCAAGTACAGTATGATCGACAAATGCGTTTAATAGTCAGAGCTCCATTGTCCTTATCTTCAGCGCAAATTGATAAATTTATGCAGCTCAATGAAACTAAAATTATAGCAAAATTGCAAAAAATGCTTCAATTAAAAAATGAACTTAATCAAAACTTTTATTACTATTTGGGAAATAAATATACACCACAGCAGCGACAAGAAAATTCACCAATATTATTTGAAATTGTAGCACATAAAATTCTGATAAGTAATAAGATTTATAATAACCATGAACGCTATTTAAACCAATGGTATAAGCAGCAAACTTATATATTAGTAAAACCTATTGTTGAACAATTAAGTCAAAAATATAATTTACGTTATAATAGTTTAAAAATTACCTTGGCTGAAACTAGATTAGGCAGTTGCAACAGTTCTGGTAATATTTGTTTTAGTTATAAACTCTGCCGTTGTCCAGTGGAGATTATTCAATATGTTGTCGCTCATGAATTAGCCCATCTTGAACATTTAAATCATTCACTAATGTTTTGGCAATTAGTAGCAATAATTTATCCGGAGTATAAACAAGCTAAACTATGGTTGAAGAACAATGCATTAATTTTACGTTAAAAGCAATAAAAATAAATTATTTCATGCAAAAGTTAGTGTTCTTGTGCAAAATATATTATTTAAAATGTATTGTTGGAATGTATTACACAGTTTGCGT
>JAPJMP010000060.1 GCA_026461645.1 Burkholderiales bacterium | reverse complement strand
TAATCAAAATTAACAAAATCCCAAACTTTAATTCAACTAAAATTAATTTTCATCTAATTTTTACTCACTTATACATATTTATGCAATATACGGGTTAATAATTATGAAAATTACAAGTTAGTTTTTACCGGCTACATTTACTTGATTTTAAGTGGTGCAAATAAGGCTTAAAATAAAATTCTACAACATTTTATGCAAAGTTTGTTAAAATACAATTAGATTAAATTTGTTAGGATGTTTTATGAATGAATCAAATCTATTTGATATAGTTTTATTTGGCTCAACTGGTGATTTAGTTACTCGAAAATTGTTACCGTCATTATATAGTGCTCATATTCATAAAACAATTAATGCTAAAGGCAGAATTTTTACTTTGGGCCGTAAAGATTTAACTAACCAAGAGTTTTATGATTTTGCTTATGCCAAAATTTCTCAATATATAGATAAAATTGATAAATCATCTTGGGATGACTTTTGCAAAAGAATTCATTATTTCAAAATTGAAGCTTCTACTGCCAGTGATTATCAACTTTTATTTAATACATTGAATCATGATGTCACCAATATTTATTATTTATCTACTGATCCTAGCTTATTTAAAACTATTTGCTTAAATTTAGCTAATGCTAAATTAAATCATCCTAAATCTAGAATTGTTTTAGAAAAACCGCTGGGTAATAATTTGGAAACTTCTAACGATATAAATGATTTTGTCTCTAAATTTTTTACAGAAAAACAAATTTTCCGTATCGATCATTATCTAGGCAAAGAATCTGTGCAAAATCTTCTAGCCATCCGTTTTGGTAATACATTATTTGAAGCTTTATGGCGGCGTCAATGGATATCAAGCATTCAAATCACCATTGCTGAGACATTAGGTGTTGGTTCACGCGGTGCATTTTATGATAAAACTGGCGCCTTACGTGACATGCTACAAAATCATCTTCTGCAGTTGCTTTGTATTGTGGCGATGGAACCACCAATTTCTTTAGAACCAGATACTGTCCGCAATGAAAAATTAAAAGTATTACAATCATTAAAACCATTTACCGAAGAAATGGTTCTAAATAATGTAATTAGTGGTCAATATAAAAGCGGAACTATAGGTGGTGTCAATGTTAATGGTTATTTAAATGAAGAAAATATTCCACCCAATAGCCATACTGAAACATTTGTTGCTTTAAAAGCAGAAATTCAAAATTGGCGCTGGGCCGGAGTTCCTTTTTATTTAAGAACTGGAAAGCGCTTACAAGAACAAATGGCTGAAATTGTCATACAATTTAAAGATATTCCGGTAAAAATATTTCCTTTTAGCGCCAATAATTTTGCTAATCGCTTAATTATAAAATTACAACCAAATGAAACAGTACAATTGTATTTTTTAGCCAAACAGCCTGGTGACACTAATGATTTAAAACCAGTATACTTAGATTTGGATTTTAATAAGATGTTCACTAATCGAAGAAATGATAGCTATGAAAGGCTTTTACTTGATGTTATTGCTGGAAATTTAACCTTGTTTGTCCGACATGATGAACAAGAGGCTGCATGGAAATGGGTTGAGCCAATTTTAAATACTTGGAAGAAATTAAACTATTCACCTAAGTTGTACACCGCTGGAACATGGGGACCTGCAACTGCATCAGCACTACTTGCTCGTGATGGAGTTTCATGGCATGAAGAAATTATGTAATCAGAAATATTAAATAATGATAAAAATTTATTCCAAAACTTTTTTACTTGCTAGTTGTTGCTTAGTTACATCAGGCTGCAGTTTTTTTACTCCAACGCCTAGTTATCCGACTATTCCACTAGCGCCACCAAAGCCAAGTCAAAGCAATGTAAGTCCAATTATTTTACCTAATATTATAAATAATGAAAGTAAGTTTACTGAGAGTTCCCCACCTAAGCAAACAACTGTATATAAAAATAGTAAAATTATAAGTGAAGAACGCTCTAATGGACAGGTCACACAAATTAAGGTGCAAAATGGCAAAGATATTCCTGATTATTATATTTATCCATCACAACAACAAAGTATAAATAGCAATAATGCACCGGGTAAAAATCTTGCCACGCCAAGTTGGCAGATTAGCTGGTAATTAACAACTAAACAGATTAGGTATAATTTATTTTTTAACAATTCAATTTAGGAGTAATGACGTGTCAAGGGGATCAGTTAATAAAGTTATATTGCTTGGGAATATGGGTGGCGATTCAGAGATTAGACAAATGAATAATGGCGAAAAAGTAATCAGTTTTAGTATGGCGACCACAGAAAGTTGGCGCGATAAATTATCTCAAGAAAAAAAAGAGCAAACTGAATGGCATCGCATCGTAGTGTATGGTAAATTGGCGGAAATTGTTTCTAAATATGCAAAAAAAGGTAGTCAATTATATATTGAAGGTAGACTTAGAACTAGAAAATGGGTTGATCAAAATCAAATTAACCGCTTCACTACTGAAATAGTAGCAAGCGAAATACATATTTTAGCCAATCGCAACTCATTTAACGATAACATTTACGATGAAACGGTTGATGATAGTAGCATGGAACAAATTTTTACGCGTATTGAATAAAAAGTTATACATTCTAAAGAGATTTACCAAATTAAAGCAATTATATTTGATTTATATGGAACTTTGTTGAATACTGAGACCGATGTTATTGGGGCCATGCATTATATTCTTGAAAAAAATAATTTTCCCACTTCCTCCTCAGACGAATATAATTATTACTTTAAATTTGGTCTTACCCGTTTAGTTGCGCAAACTCTACCTCAAGCAATGCAAAACAACAAGTCAATTGCATATTATCAGCAGCAACTGATTGATGAAATATCACGCAATATTAACTTGCAAGCACGGCCATATTCTGGGATATTAGAATTATTGGATAATCTTGCTGCACAAAATATACCTATGGCTATTTTATCTAATAATAATCATGAATATATGGCGCAAATAGTAGATACCTATTTTAGCAAAAATAAATTTGTTGCAGCTTTTGGTACAAATGCAAATTACCCCAGTAAACCAAATCCGCAAGTTGCTCTAATTATTGCGAAGCAAATGCAACTATTGCCTCAAGAGATAATCCTACTTGGAGACTCACCTACTGACATGCAAACAGCTCATAATGCAAATATGCTAGCCATTGGTGCCGGTTGGGGCTTTTGTGATAAAAATGATTTGCTTAATAGTGGTGCGACTAAAGTTATTAAACATCCCAAAGAAGTATTAAATCTATTTAACTAATACCACAGCATAACTAGTAGTTGCATTATTTAATTGCTTAGGATTGAGTAAATTAACAATAACTTTATCGATAGTTGTTGCCTCAATATTTGTCAACTGAACATAGTTACTAATACCTATTTGTGGCAATTGTTGTTGCTTGATGACCAGGTAATACGGCCTATTTAATTGTTGTAACAATTGATTCGTATTAATATGAAGGTAGCGATGCTGCGAATAAAACTGTAAGGTTAATGAATTATCCGCATAATCAACCACTGGATAATTATTATTATACTTATTAATTAAAGTAGCACTTTGATAGCCTAGATCATATTTTATTGCAATGGTGTTAACTCCGATAAGAAAAACAAACAGCAACCCAGTGGTTAACACTGGATACAACAAGGCTTTAATTAAATTATCTTTGTACCAAAAATAAACATATAAAGTTATACCGATTAGACCCACCACTAAAATCAACGATAGCCATTGTGAATCAAATATAAACAAACTTAATCCGATAATTATTGCTGTTAATAAAAAAGCTAATGCAATTTGAAAATAAAATAATGGATGCTTTAATTTATATTGCTCGCTGTTTCTAAATTTAGCAAACCACTGCGCACATAGTATTGCGGCAAATGGCATTATAATATTAGTGTAATGGTCCAGTTGAAATGTAGTTATACTAAATAACACAAAGGTTGGAATAAAACTTCCAAGTAAATATAAAGCTGCAATATGCTCGTTGTTATTTATATTAAATCTCGTAAATATTAATTTTAACTTTAATCCTAAAAGATAATAAAAAATAATTGACCATGGCAAAAATGCCCATAAAAAAGTATGAATAAAATATAAATAATGCCATGGCTGAATATGGTTTATTATAATTGGACCGTCAGCAAAAAATCTGCCAAACTGACTACCCCAAAAGAACCATTTAATCCCGGATATTCCCTGATGGCCAAAAACTATTTTTTCCGGATGTAAGTCAAATTGAACATATAGTGCTATTAATTCTGGCGTTATAAAAACCAAACTTAAACAAAACGCTAAAATCCATTTTAATTTGATCAAATTTTTCAGTTTAGCAGTTTTAAGCCAAACTATAATTAAACCGCTAAAAATGGTAATTAATACAAACAACCCTTTGGTCATTAAGGCAAGTGCCGTGAAAAACGCACCTTTAACTAATTTATTGATTAACAGTTTATTATCGCAACTATGGTACTGCCACCAATAATAACAAGCAGGAATTATTGAGCCCAATAAATAAGCTTCGGCTCTGACATCAATTGCAGAAATTAATAAGTGTAAGGATGAGAAATAAAGCAGTGCTGCAATTAAACCAACATCTTTACTTGCATACAACTTGCGCCCTAATTTATAAGTATAAAAGCCGCCAATTATGTGAAATAAAAAACCTGGTAATATATAAGCAAAAGAACTAATACCAAATATTTTAAAAAATACGGCGGTAATCCAAAAAGGAAAATGCGGTTTATCTAACCAGTCACTATTATTAAATATTAAATTTAGCCAATCGTGTGACAGTACAATATGCTTGGCAATATTAGCATATAATGCAGGGTCATCATTTCTAATTAATGGGTTAAAAATTCCACAAAAATTAATGCCAACAATAATAACAATCAATAGTTTAATTTGCCATTGGTGAAAATAGTGCTTCGCTGGCATAAAACAATTAACTCTTAGCTTGATTAAAATTATTAATTAATGTATAAAATGTGTTGGATAAATTATTTTCTTCATTAAATTTACCGCCAAGTTCAAATGTAGTTATATTCGATTTACCGGGTAATTCACCAAGTCTTGTAATACACTCATGGGATGCATTTATTGCAATTGCAACATCCTTAGTTTTTAACAAATATTGCATAACAATAAAAATTTGTTTGTTTAGTCGTTCTTGAATTTGTGGTCGACGGGCAAAAAAGTTGATGATTTTTGATATTTGGCCTAGTCCAATAATGTGTTTATTAGGAATATATGCAAAAATCGCATTACCACTAAATGGCACCAAATGATGTTCACATGTTGAGTTAAAAGTAATTCCCGAACATATAATTGGCGAATTATAATTATTATTTTTGCCTAAACTTACCTCAGGAAAATTATTGTAATTTAGTCCTTTAAATGTGGTATTTAAGATTAATTCAATAGCTTTATTTTTAGTGTTTTGCAACTCATCACTATCAAGATTAAAACCTAAATTATTAAGAAAAATAGCCAACGAATTTACTAGATCTTTATGTTCTTTGCCATTAGATAATACCGAAAATCGACTAAAATCAATCGGGTTTTCCAGCTTGTGCTGCATTAATAATCGATGAATTTTATGTTGCATGATACTCTCCAATCGTGATACGATCTAATTTAGCTATATCTTGATAAGTTTTAATATTAATATAACCATTGTTTTTAAATATTTGTCTAATTTGTTCCCCTTGATTATACCCATGCTCTAAAATTAAATAGGCATTACCTTGCATAAAATTTGGCGCCGCAACTATGATGTGTTGCAAATGCAATAAACCATCAGCAAAATCAGTTAATGCACTAAGTGGCTCTCCTACTAAAGCTTGCAAATGGTTATCATCACGTGCAATATAAGGTGGATTGCTCACAATTATATCAAATTTTTCGCTAATACAATTAAACCAATCACTTAAATAAAATTTTACCTGTGCATTTAATCTTTTAGCATTTGCTTGAGCTATTTCTAATGTTTCCTTAAACTTATCTAGTGCCACAACCTCTAAATTTGCTGCCTCTAATTTTATTGTTATCGCTATAACTCCACTCCCTGTACCTAAATCTAAAACTTTCTTAATGTTTTTATGTTGGGCAATTATTGCTAAAACAATATCAACTATTTGTTCAGTCTCAGGCCTTGGAATCAATGTGCTATTATTTACTTTAAATTCGCGGGAATAAAACTCCTTGGTTCCGGTTATATAATTTAAAGGAACATTGTTAATTCTTTGATTACATAAATAACAAAACTCTTTATACTGAGCAGAAGTTAGCTCTTGCTCATTATACATTATTAATTGCGCCGCACTTAAATTTAAAACATGGCGTAACAAAATCTTAGTTTCATTCAACGGTAAAGTACTATTTAAAATGATATCTTTAATTTTGTACGAGGCAACATTCATTTTGTTCTAACATAAACATTAAGCCACAAACATTACAGGCAACTACTTTATACTCATTACTAAAAGGTAATTTAATTCCACAACTACACATCCAACCAATCCGCTTACCGGGAACACCTGCAATCATTTCATACGGCTTAACATCTTCTTTTACAACTGCCCCTGCACCAATAAAAGCATATTCGCCAATCGTTACTCCGCAAACTATTGTGGCATTTGCTCCAATGGTGGCACCATTTTTAACCAAAGTAAGTCTAAATTCATTTTTACGATTAACGCTACTTCTTGGATTGTAAACATTAGTAAAAACCATCGAAGGTCCACAAAAAACATTGTCTTCAATTACAACGCCTTCATAAACTGAAACATTATTTTGAATTTTAACATTATTCCCTATTATTACTTTAGGACCAACATAAACATTTTGACCTAAAGAACAATTATTACCAATTTTTGCCCCAGAGGTTATATGTGAAAAATGCCAAATTTTAGTTCCTGAACCAATTGCGACATTTTCATCTATAACTGCGGAACTATGTGCTGTATAACTCATATTCTACCTATACTGTAAAATGAAAAAATTAATCGAAACAAACATACAAACTACGCCACCTAAAACCAAAAGATGCCAAACCATATGAGAATATTTAAATTTGGCAAATGCATATAATATTCCACCAAGAGTGTAGGTAGTACCACTAGCTATCAACAACCACATTCCCGGTTTAGCTAGTTGCTGCCAAATTTGTGGAAGTAAATACAGCGAGCACCAGCCCATGGCAATATAAATTAAGGTACTAGTTTTTTTAAATTTTCCGGCATATATTGATTTAAAAATTATGCCAATTACAGCAAATAATAATAC
>JAPJMP010000059.1 GCA_026461645.1 Burkholderiales bacterium | reverse complement strand
TAATCAAAATTAACAAAATCCCAAACTTTAATTCAACTAAAATTAATTTTCATCTAATTTTTACTCACTTATACATATTTATGCAATATACGGGTTAATTACATCTGGCTCGCAATACATAGTAACAGGAATACACTCTTTTGGTGATGGAGCTAATTGTGGATCAATTGACTCGCCAGCATCCTCTGTTAGTACTGCATATTATGCGAATTGGATTAATAATGGCTATTTAACTAATCATATCTAATTTCTCAATAGCAGTAGTAAATTATTTAATAATTTACTACTGCTATAAATTGACAATTTCTAAAGTTAATAAATAAAATTGTTTTAATAGGATCATAGTAAATGAATAGTGCATTAGAAATATTTTCCATAGGTATTGGTCCATCTAGTTCTCATACTATAGGGCCGATGAAAGCGGCGAATAATTTTATTAATTCATTATATACTACTAATCAATTAAACTTGGTATCTAGCCTCAAAATTAGTTTGTATGGTTCTCTTGCTCTAACAGGAGACGGACATGGGACCATAATGGCAATTATAAATGGCTTGTGTGGCAATATCCCTAAAACAATCACTAAAAATGATTTTCTTAAATGTTATTTTTCTGTTGTAGCTAACAAAAAAATTAATTTGCAAAATACTAAAGAGATTAATTTTGATTTAAATAAAGATATTTTATTACTTAAACCCAAATGCCTTCCTCAACATCCAAATGGTATGCGCTTTGAAGCTTTTACTAATGATACTTTAATCTCAACGGCTGATTTTTTTTCAATTGGTGGCGGATTTGTTGTCTCAGCCACTGAGATAAATAATGCAGTAGTTTTACCAACTAGTGCAAAAGTACCTTTTCCTTTTAACTCAGGAAAACAATTATTTAATTTATGTGCTCAAAATAATTTGACTATAGCCGAATTAATCTTTAAGAATGAATTGTCATATAAAAACAAAAATCAAATTCATAGTGAAATCTTCGATATCGCTAATGTAATGTATAACTCAATTCAAGCTGGTATAGCAGCTAACGATATTTTACCTGGTAGTTTAAAAATTCGTAAACGCGCTAAAGCACTATATGACAAATTGCAACAAACAGCAGCTGCTAATAGTTCAGAACATTATCGTTCTTTGGCCATGACTTATGCTATTGCAGTTAATGAAGAAAATGCTTCATTTGGAAAAGTTGTTACCGCACCAACCAACGGCGCTGCAGGGACTATTCCTGCAGTGTTAGAATATTATAAACTGCTCAACCACGGCATAAGTGATGATAAATTAATTGAATTTATTTTAACTGCAGCAGCAATTGGCATGCTATATAAATTAGGTGCGTCTATTTCCGCGGCAGAAGTTGGCTGTCAAGGTGAAATTGGTGTTGCTTCATCAATGGCTGCAGGAGCTCTGGCTGCAGTATTAGGTGGCGATTTAATTCAAATAGAGAAAGCTGCTGAAATAGCAATGGAACATAGTTTAGGCATGACCTGCGATCCTGTGGCTGGATTAGTACAAATTCCTTGTATTGAAAGAAATGCTCTTGCTGTAGGCAGGGCTATTGATGCTTGTAATCTGGCCTTACTTGAACATAAGCCTGGCATTGTAAGTTTAGATGATATAATTAAAACCATGCTGCAAACAGGTCGCGATATGGCTATTCATTATAAAGAAACATCACTTGGAGGTTTGGCGGTTAATATAATTAATTGCTGACAATATTAGTTAGATTAGTATTCTAACTTTAAACAAAGGAGTTAATTATGCATAGTATGACTGGTTTAAAAAAACCAAGCTTATTTTCTGCTATCGCACTAGGTGTTGGTTCGATCATTGGAAGTGGATGGTTATTTGCTAGTTATAATGCCGCAAAATTTGCTGGCCCTATTGCAATTTTAGCATGGATATTTGGGGCAATAATAGCCTTACTAATTGCCTTATTACTTGCTGAAGTAGCCACCATGTTTCACAAAGAAAAAAGTTTATTCTCACGCTTACTTGCTATCTCACATAACCGTGATTATGGTTTTATTATAGCAATTTCAAATTGGTGCTCAATGGTGGTGGCAATTCCAGCAGAAGCAGAGGCAACAATGCAATATTTAGCAGAAGTTATTCCGGATTTTCATAATAAAATTTTTATTAATAATGAATTTTCTGCCATAGGTTTAGTTTTTGTTTGTTTTACAATAATCGTCTATGGAATACTTAATTATTGGGGAGTAATGCTACTAACTAAAGCAAACAATGCCATAACTATTATTAAGTTGATCGTTCCTGCTGCTACTGCTATTATTTTTCTTATAACTGCATGGCATCCGATCAATTTTACAGCTTTTCATAATACTATAGCCCCATATGGCTACGACAAGGCATTTACCGCGGTAGTTAGTTGTGGTATCTTTTATTCATTTTACGGCTTTAGTATGATTACTATTTTTGTCAGGGAATTAGATAATCCTACCCGCAATATACCTCTAGCCTTAACTTCTTCAGTTATCATCTGTTTATTAATTTATATTTTATTACAAATATCATTTATTGGTGCAATGGATACTAATGCTATTGTAACTAATGGTTGGCATACGCTTAATTTCACTTCACCATTAGCTCAATTAGCAATTGTATTAAATATAAATTGGTTATCTATAATTTTATATGCTGATGCTGCTGTTAGTCCATCTGGTACGGCTATTATTTACACTGGTTCCAGTGCAAGAATGTTAACGGGTTTAGCTCATGATGGTCAAATGCCTAAAATTTTTAAAAGAGAACACCCTAAACATAACATTTCGCGCTTATCTATTATTATTAATTTAACCCTTTGTTTTACTTTGGTGGTGTTTTTTAAAAACTGGGAAAAAATTATGCTAGTAGTCTCAGTATTTCAATTAATTTCTTGTGTAGCAGTACCTGTTTGCTTTAGCAAATTACGGAAAACTAATAGTACTCAAGAGCGAACTTTTATCATGCCTTTTGGTCCTGTACTTAGTTTTTTCACCTATTTAATTATTAGTTATCTATTACTGCAAGCGGGAAATAAAGCTTTAACTTTAGCTTTAGTATGTCATTTAATTTTCTTCACTGTATATTGCAGTGTTTATTATCGCAATTTAAAAAGCACATTTTATGCTTTTGCCTCATCCTGGACAATGTTTGCATATATGGCAATTATAACTTTATTTAGTTTTTTACATGAAATGCAAATATTTAGTGAAACAGCTTTTATTAGTATTTT
>JAPJMP010000058.1 GCA_026461645.1 Burkholderiales bacterium | reverse complement strand
CAATAATACATCTGCACCAAAAAAACGTGGATTAGGTTATCGGATATTTAATCGCTATTTTTTAAATGCCATCGATAGTACCTATAAAATTTATTTTGTTGGTTTCTTGTTTGGCCTTGGGTTTGACACAGCAACTGAAGTGAGCCTTCTTGCCTTAACTGCAACTTCATTACTACAAAATATGAATGTTTTACTGATTCTATTGTTACCAATTGCATTTGCTAGTGGAATGGTTATAACTGACACAGTAAATTCAACTTTTATGAGTAAAATTTATACCAAAGTTCAAAATAATCAACAATTATTAAAATTTTATAATTATATTCTTTTAGGCTCAGCTAGCTGCATCACTTTACTTGTAATCTTAATTGAATTAACCAATTATTTAAGTGATCAATTTGCCATTCATTTTTCATTGATTACTCTACTAAGTAAGCTAAGTGATTATAGTGAAATTATTGGCAGCTCAATTGTTGGAGTTTTTATTATACTCGGTATAATAATATACTCAGTATTAATTTCTAAAAAAAGGGCCTAATTAGTATGAACATAAAATTGAATAAACTTTTGAATAAAACTAGTCAGTACGAGGACTATGCTCTGCGCTATGTTCCGCAGAAGTTTCGCCAATGGAGCCCTTCTGTAGTTGCCATAACAGCCCTTGGTGGTATTGCCTATCTAGCAGATTTTTCAATTGGCGCAAGTATTGGGACTCTATATGGTACGCAAAATGCAATTTATTCAATTATATTTGCTGCTATTATAATTTTTTTAACTGGTATACCATTAGCATACTATGCTGCTCGATATAATATTGATCTTGATTTAATAACTCGTGGATGTGGCTTTGGATTTTATGGCTCAATTTTAACTAGTATTATTTTTGCTAGTTTTACTTTTATTTTCTTTGCCCTTGAAGGCTCAATTATGGCGCAAGGTCTTTGGGTTGGGTTTAAAATTCCACTATCAATTGGATATTTGCTTACTACTTTAATTGTATTTCCATTGGTTATGTACGGAATGAATACTCTTAGTAAATTACAACTATGGACTACTCCTCTCTGGCTAATTTTAATGGCAACACCAGTTGTATTAGTAATATATCAAAATCCAAATTTTATTCATCAATTTTTAAGTTATACTGGTTCAACCACACATAATAGTTTAAATTTAGCCGCAATAATTACTGGCTCTGGAATAGCACTATCCTTAATGGGACAAATTGGCGAGCAAATTGATTATTTGCGTTTAATGCCAACTAAAACACAAGCCAACTATAAATCGTGGTGGTTAGCCGTATTTGCTGCAGGACCTGGCTGGGTAATATTTGGTGCAATCAAACAAATAATTGGAATCTTTTTAGCAGTATTTATTTTAAATAAAGTAGGCATAGGTTTAGCTTTAGAACCCGTTCATCAATTTATTGGTGCATTTAATTTATTTTTTCCTTCGTGGTTTGCAATCGCTCTAGCTGTTACTTTAGTAGTAATTAGCCAAATTAAAATTAATGTAACAAATGCCTACTCTGGCTCATTGGCATGGACAAATGCATATACTAGAATTACTAAAACCTATCCAGGTAGATTTGTTTTTATAATATTTAACCTATTAATCGCCTTAATTTTAATGGAAGCCGATATGTTTAAAACTTTAGGCTTTATTCTAGGATTTTACTCAAACTGTGCTATTGCCTGGGTAACAATTGTTGCCTGTGATATAGTCATAAATAAATATTTATTAAAATTATCCCCGAAAATACCAGATTTTAAAAAAAACAAGTTGTATGCAATTAATCCAGTAGGCTTTATATCATTCATTGTTGCATCTGGAGTTTCAATTATGGCTTTCTTTGGTTTGTTAACTAAAGAACTTGCACCATATTCACCTTTAATTGCCTTAATTTTAGGTATAGTAATGCCGCCACTTATTGCAATAATTACACAGGGCAAATATTATTCTAAAAGTACTAACGTTGATGCTTATGCTAATGAACTAATCAATAATTTATCGTATGAATTATTCATGTGCCAATTATGTAAAAATAAGTTTGAGGCATCAGATATGTCTATTGTGCCACTTAAAAATAATGAAGAACTACATGTGTGTTCATTATGTGAGACAATTAATTAATTTTAGAAATAAATTAATTAAATAACTGATTTATTGTAGCTGCATCTCTAATGGGAGCAAAGCTTTTTCTGTGAATTGGCAATATTCCATATTCATTTATTGCAGCAATGTGACTTTTGGTCCCATAGCCTTTATGTTGTTTAAAGCCATATTGCGGATATTTTTGATCCATCTCCAGCATATTTAAATCACGCGCCACTTTAGCCAAAATTGAAGCCGCGGAGATTGCCGCAATTTTTGCATCACCTTTAATTATAGTTTGCGTTGTAATCTCAATTTTAGGTGCATGAATTCCATCAATTAAAACTAACTGTGGTTGCACTGCTAATGCTTGAATTGATCTTTTCATTGCCAACAATGTCGCTTGTAAAATATTTAAGCGATCAATTTCTTCAACTGTCGCATATGCAATTGCATATGCTAAAGCTTTTTGTTTAATTTCAATAAATAAGGAATCTCTTTTACTGCTGGATAATTTTTTAGAATCTTTTAGTCCGGCAATAGGATTATTCGAATCTAAAATTACAGCTGCCGCATATACACTTCCAGCTAGAGGACCTCTTCCTGCTTCATCAACACCACAAATATGCATTATAATTTTATTCGACTAAAGATAAAACTGCTTGCGCTGCAATTAAATTAGAGTTTTGTCGCAATATATGTTGCAGTTGGGCAAATTTCAAAGTCATATTTTGTTGTTCCTCTTTATTATTAAATAATTTAATAAATTCAGCAGCTAAAATTTCTGCCGTAGCATTTCTTTGAATTAACTCTGGAGCAACTTCTTCGTTAAGTAAAATATTCGGTAGGCCAACAAATTTTATTTTAACTCTTTTTCTTAATATCCATTCCGAAAATTTTGATATTTTATAACTAATTATCATTGGTTTTTTGCATAAGGCTACCTCAAGTGTCACGGTGCCACTTTTAGCTAATACCTGATCACTTGCACAAATTGCTGCTGTTGTTTGATTAAGTAGTACTTTATAGTTAAATTCTACTTTGTGAGTATTTAAAATATTAATAAATTTATTTTGTAATTTTTCGCTTGAAAAAGGGAAAACAAAGGTGGCATTAGCAACTGCTTGATTAATAATTTTACACGCATTTATAAATATTATCCCTAAACTATCAACTTCACTAACCCTACTACCAACTAAAATTGTAAAAACTGTTCCATCTAATTGTAACTGATTTTTATATTGATTTGTATCAATTGTACAATCAATCTTATCTGCTAAATGATGTCCAACATACTTGGCTGGAATTTGCTCATTTGCATATAATGGAGCCTCCATCGGAAAAACACATAATACTAAATTAGTAACTCGTTTAATTTTAAAAATACGCTGATACCGCCACGCCCAAATAGTAGGGCTAACATAATGTACCGTTTTAATTCCTGCTTGCTTTAATTTACCCTCAATATACAAGTTAAAATCTGGAGCATCAACTCCAATAAAAACATCAATTTTTTGTTGAATAAATAATTTATAAATTTTATGGCGAATATAAAGAATTTTGGGAATAGCTGTTAAAACATCCAAGCCATAACCACCAACTGATAAAATATTCATATCAAAGCTTGAATTAAATCCTTCGCTAGCCATCTTGCTGCCACCGATACCATAAAATTCAATCTTATGCGGATAAATGTGTTTTAATTCTTTGATTAAACCTGCAGCTAAAACATCTCCAGATGCTTCTCCAGCAATAATACCAATTTTCATAATTTAACGAATTATACTACGTTGCGATTGAGCAAAAAATTTAACATATACTTGTAGTTCAACTTGCGTTTGCGCTAACTCAGTAATTTTATCCTTAGCCTCATTCAAAGAAAGACCGTTACGATACAATATTTTATATGCTTTTTTAATGTTTTCAATTTGTTCTGGAGTAAAACCTCTTCTTTTTATCCCCTCACTATTTATTCCTTTTGGTTCTGCTCTGTAGCCAAAAGCCATTGTGTATGGCGGAACATCTTGAGCTACACCGGTAGCACCTGAAATCATAACATGTTCACCAATAATACTAAATTGATGTACAATCGAATATGCGCCCAATACTACCCAATCATTAACATGAACATGCCCACCTAATGCTACATTATTGGCAAAAATAGTTTTATTGCCAACCTGACAATCATGTGCAATATGAGTTGATACCATAAGCATATTATCATTACCAATTCTAGTAACGCCCTCTCCGATTGTGGTACCCAGATGCAAAGTACAAAACTCGCGAATAATATTATTATTACCAATAATTAATTGCGTTGGTTCATTATTATATTTAGTGTGTTGAGGTTTTTCCCCAATACTAGTAAATTGATAGATATGGTTATTCGTCCCAATGGTGGTGTGTCCTTTTATTTCAACATGACTAGCAATAGTTGTATTGGCACCAATAACTACATTCGGTCCAATAATACTATAGGCACCGATTTTAACCGAGGTATCAATTTTTGCATTATTATCAATAATAGCTGTTGGATGAATATTAGACATTTGGCAAATCTCCTTTAGCAATAAGAATAATAGCTTCAGCTGCAACTACTCCATCTACCGTTGCTGTTGCTTCAAACTTTAATACATTTTTTATTTTTTTGATCAACGTGGCTTCAAGAGTTAGTACGTCACCTGGCACCACTTGTTTTTTAAATCTAACTCGATCCAAACCAGCAAACACATAAATTTCATTTGCTCCTCTTGGACCAAAACTATATGAAGTTAAAACTCCTGCGGCTTGAGCTAGCGCCTCAGTAATTAAAACTCCAGGCATAATTGGATAATCAGGAAAATGACCAGTAAAAAATGGTTCATTAATAGTAACATTTTTAACAGCTTTTACTTTAACACCTAATTCCATTTCAATAATTTTATCAATTAAAACAAAGGGAAATTTATGTGGCATGTGATATTTCATTAACTCAACTACACCTATCGGAAAACTTAAATTATTATTGTCCATTATTATCTCCAAAATATTTATTATATTTATCTTCTAATGCTTTAATTCTTAAAAACATGTCATTTAATGATTTCAATCGAATAGCAATTTTTGCATGTTCTTTAAACTCATTAAATGGGTATGAACTAGTATATAAACCAGGTTTAGTGATGTCACGGCCAACACCTGTTAATCCACCGACAACAGCATAATCACAAATATTTACATGATCCCCTATTCCAGCATGTCCGGCAATAATGCAAAATTTTCCAATTTTGGTACTGCCAGCAATTCCCGTATTTGCAGCAATAGCTGTATGTGAGCCAATGGTTACATTATGTGCAATTTGTACTAGATTATCAATTACTACTCCATCTTCAATTATTGTTGGCGAAAAAGTTCCACCATCAATGGTGGTATTAGCTCCAATTTCAACGTTATTGCCAATTTTTACGCCACCAACTTGTGGAATTTTATGTCTAACCCCTTTTTTATCTGGCGCATAACCAAAGCCATCAGCACCAATAACAACGCCAGCATGAACTACTGTATTATTGCCAATCATAACTTTGGAATATATTGAAATATTTGCAAAAAGTGTAACATTATTGCCTATAATCACATTATCATTAATTACTACATTCGGGTATATTTGTGTGTTATCACCAATAACCACATTTTTACCAATAACCACATTATCACTAATCGCACAATTATTGCCAATCTTACATGAGATATCAATTTTAGCACTGCTACTAATTTTGCGCTCTAATTGCAATATTGGATTAAATATTTGACTAACTTGAGCATAGTATAAAAAAGGATCAGCAACTACAATAGCTGGAATTGTAATATCTGAAATAAATTCCTCTTTAATAATTACGGCACTTGCCTGAGAAGATTTAATTTTAGGTAAAAATTTGCTTTCGGATATAAAAGTAATTTCTCCTGGCGCTGCTAAATCCAATGATTTAATAGAATTTACATTAATATCAGCCCCAACTAATTTTCCACCTAATTTAGCAATTATTTCTGTTAAAAGCATTATATATAGCTCACTATTTTAATGGTTTAGTTGCAGAAGGTGCTAATCCCTGAATGCTAGGATTTGTTGCATTTTGTTTTTCTGCTGCATCTAATTGTTTTAGTAATTCTGTTGTATTAACTTGATTTAATTGATCAATTACTTGATCGGTTAAATCGTATTTAGGTTTAGCATAAACTAACTGGTTAGATGTTAACACTAAATCATAGCCACCATTTTCGCTAATTGTACGTAAAATATTATTAGCTTTATTTAAAACAGCTGCAGAGGCAAAATCTTGAGATTTTTGTACTGCTTGCTGAAAACTAGTATATTTTTGTTGAAAAGCTAGTTGATCCTTTTGAAAGTTGGCTTCCAACTGTTCAAATTTAGTTTTGTCAGCAGCACTTAATTTATCTGGACTTGGGGCCTTTTTCATAATAGCTTGCAATTGAGTTTGTTCATTAACTAAATTAGTATTCATAGCTTGAAGTTGATTTTGTTGCGGTGTATACTTAACCTTTAATGCTTCTTGTAAGGCAACAGCAGGTTTAGATGTTGTAAAAATTTTATTTACATCAACAAACCCCAATTTAAAATTATCTGCGGCATAAGTTAACGAAGCACAACATAATAAACTAATTAATAATTTTTTTTGCATATTTGATTCCTTTATAAAATTAAAAAGATGTTCCTAGCTGAAATTGGAATGGTTGTAAATTATCATTAGGCTGATTAAATAATGGTAAGGCATAAGTTAATTTAATTGGTCCTAATGGTGAAATCCAAGTTATACCTAAACCATAACTGGCCCTAAATGACTGCTGCGGAGTAAGTAAAAAAGCATTTCCTCCCCACAATGATGCCATATCATAAAATGCTGACATTCTTACCGTATGAGCTTCCTTAATTCCTGGCATTGGAACTAAAATATCATTTGACCATACTACTTCGTTTGTGCCCCCAAGAGATGAACCATCGGTGTCTTTAGGGCCCAATGTGCCAATATAATATCCACGAATAGAATTAATACCTCCAAGAAAATAATTTTGGTAAAAGGGAACTTGACTATTTGAGTATGCATTAATCGTTCCAAAAATTGCATTAGAACGCCAGACATAATCTGGCGAACCTAACGGCGTAAACCAAGTATTTTGTGAAGTAAAGCGATAATACTGCGGCCCAACTAATGGTAAAGTCATATCAGCTGTTTGGTTATACAATGCTCCACTAGTTGGCCATAAAGTACTATCAGTAGTATTGCGTGACCAACCAATCGATAAAGGAATATCATTTACTGAATTACCAAAGTTTGAAGTAAATTGATTAAACCGCAATGGTACATTTGAACTACTTAAATTAATTTGATTGTTTTCAACACCCAAACTAAAGTTAATTTTATCAAATTCAGATACCGGTACTCCCATACGTACTTTAGCTCCTAGTGTTTGCGTTGAATAGGGGCTAATTCCAGCTAAATTGGGAGAAAAGACATTGTCGTAAATATCATAACCTAAACTTGTCCCATTAGCCATAAAATATGGATCAGTAAATGAAAGTTGTAAACTCTGATTAATTAAACTAGTTGAGGCACTTAATGAAGCAGATTTACCTGAACCAAATAAATTTGATTGCGATATTGCCCCATTTAATAATATACCTTGACCTTGGGCATATCCAATTCCAAAATTAATGCTCCCTGTATTAGTTTCTTCAACCTTAACATTCATGTCAACTTGATCTGAGGCACCTGCTACTGGAGCTGTGGCTACATCAACATTTTTAAAATAACCAAGAATATTTAGACGGTCTTTAGACCTTTGAATATTGGCCGCATTATATAAGCCATTCTCTGCTTGTCTTAATTCACGGCGAATTACAACATCACGAGTTTTATTATTTCCACTAATATTAACCTGCCTTACATATATTTTTTTATCGGTATCAATAAAAAAAGTATAATTAATCGTTTTATTCTTTTCATTAATTTCAGGAATCGGATTAACATTGGCAAAAGCATAACCATAATTACCTAATTTTAATTTGATTGCTTTAATAGTTTGATTAATTGTGTCCGTTTTTCAGGCTGCAACCCAGATTAATGAGGCAACACTATCGTTTATTCCAAAGCTGTTAAGTGTTTTTATT
>JAPJMP010000057.1 GCA_026461645.1 Burkholderiales bacterium | reverse complement strand
TAGGATATAAACAACCGGCAAAATATTATGAAAATAGTATTCATGAAAACCGGAATGAAGATTATTTAGTTTATTGCAAACTAGATATAAATGCAGTAAGGCCAAAGGATGCTGCATAATTATGAAATTATTTCTATGAAATGATTAAATTTGGTATTGACAACGGGGCTCATTATATGGTGTACTGAATTAGAAGCCATACTATTGACTGCGACTGATAAACAAAGGCATTTGGCTGGTTGCCCCAAAGATTGGCAAGTTAGGCTTAAAAAACTTTCTGCTTGCTAATTTAAAAGATTCCTCCCTATGTCCATTAATATTTAATTCATCGCCATCATAATGGCCACTTCCTGACATTCTTCATGTCTGTTCAGCAGCTTTGCCTAAATGTTTACCTGCTGTTACGTCCCACGATACACCAACTAAATTCTCACCATAGCAAAAATTAAAATAAGAAACGGTAAATGACACCTTTTAAACAGAATTATTTGACTCTATGATTTAATGCTTTAGTATAGATTCTAAATGCTGTTACAAGGTCCAAAACTGCAGTTCCAACTGCTTTAAAAATGGTGATTTCTGAGTTTGTTTCTCTTCCTTTAACTATATTTAGAATTAGTTCACCTAAATCACCAGTAAAGTTGGTTTTATTAATACTTCTATTTTTTAGTGGAATAATAATATCACCAGCTTCCACTAGCACACCTTCTTTGGTATCAAAAAAAATTTTATCTGCAACTTTAATAATACTTTCTGGAAGTTCTTGCATTTCGGGTGTATAAGAACCAATTCCGTTTATATGAGTTCCAGGTTGCACCAAACCACCATCAAATACTGGGACTTTTGAAGATGTGATTGTAGTGATAATATCTGCTTCCTTAACTGCTTTGTCGCAATTTGATATTGCTATAATTCTAGTTTTAAATTGAGTAAGCTCTTCTTGCATTTTAAATACAAATTGCTGTGTACGTTCATAATTTATTCCATATACTCTAACTTCATCAAGATCTCTTACATTTAATAATGCTTCTAATTGAGTAGCCGCTTGACCTCCAGTACCAATTAATAGTGCGCATTTTGCATCTTTCTTGGCTAAAAGATCGGTTGCCGCACCTTGGAGTGCACCAGTTCTTAGCTGTGTTAGATAAGTGCCATCTATCATAGCAAATATTTCACCATCTTTTCCATCTATTAATATCATTTGCCCAAGTATTGACGGTTTTCCTGTTTTAACATTATTGGGGAAAAAAGAAACTATTTTCACTCCAGTTATATCTAGCTCTTCACTATAAGCTGGCATAAATAAACTTTGTCCGTGGTAATTAGGAATATTAATGTTGGTACGTAAGGGAACAATGCTTTTACCTCTTGTATGCATTGCTAGCGCTTCTTTACTTGCAAGAATCGCTTCTTTCATTGTAAATATTTGCTTAATGTCTACTTGAGAAAGTGTTAACATATTAAAACCTTTCTAATAGTATTATGCCATATGATTTCATAGGCCATGATTTTTGTATAACAATTATATAAACCAATATGTGATTTAGCCAGATGCTAAGTTTTGTTTATTTTAAATTCATGACTTAATGCACTGATTCCGCTGTAAAGCAGTATAACTATAACTATATATTGCAGCATAGATACATCCAGTTTTTTCACGGAAAAAACTCCAACTAAAACTCCTACTACTCCAAATATTGATGTAAATAGGGTAATCTTTCTACTATACTGGCCATATTTAATAATTTTCAAACTACTTATAGGAACTGAAAATGCACTCGCACCCATCATTACAGGGAAGGCAGCTATTGGGTTCATTCCAAGTGCATAAATTGTTGCCATTACTAATGGGTAAGACCCAATTCCTATGTTATTTAATATACCAAAGATAAACATGCAAATTGCAGCTATAATAAGTTTGACTCCGCTCAATCCATTGGCCATACCTCCAGTAGGGAATAACTTGAATTTCTCTACCAAAATAAATAGTGCAGCAATGATTAATCCAACGCTAACAATACGACGAATAACTGTGGCAGATAGTTTAGCTACAATATCTGGTCCAATATATGAACCAATCACTTGAAAAAGTATGCAAACAACTAAAGTGGTAGTATTAACTTTAACAACTGAAATAAAAGTTAAAGCCATTACTGCAACCGGTATGACACATTGAGTATTTAGTGTCCCTGGCAATTTTTTATCTTCAACCCACTTCTTCATTCGATATAAAGTAGTCGCAATGGCAAAATCTGAAATTCCAAATGCAGAAAAGAAAAATATACCAATTGAAGAAATAGCTAAAAATAAGCTATTTCCTGGGTCTGCATGTATATCTCGTTTATATAATGTTAAATCAATTATAAGTCTAATAATATAAATAATATTTACTATAATAATTAAAGCTAAAAGAATAGCTTTCATAGTGAAATAAGCCTTTCTTTAAAAATTGCACTTGCATAATTAATTGCAAAACTCCCACCTGCAAATCACTGTTTTTTAAAATCTAATTTTATTTACTCAAAGTGGGTTATGTTAATTTATTTTTATTACCTACTTTTTTTCATTCCAGCATAAAAAGTCTCAAGCAATTGTATTATTAATGGCAGTTTGTTTGACGTTGAACAGACTATCAGAAACATCCAAGAAACTAAAAATATTATTGTTGGAAAAAGTGGTACTACGTATTCTGTAACTGATGGGATTAGCGATATAGGGATAAAACATTTTAGATCAGCATATCCTAATGAAACCATTACAAAAACAGATATATTTTACTATATATGCTAATTCGGGATAAGGAAATTTAAAAATAAAAATGCCCATTATGCTAATACTTTTGATAAAGTATTGTTGCAAAACATAACAATATCAAGGAGTA
>JAPJMP010000056.1 GCA_026461645.1 Burkholderiales bacterium | reverse complement strand
TATATTTATTATATATTAATGAATATACAAAGCATTTAAAACAAACGTTGATCAATTGTAATCAACACCTAAATTTAATTTAGGTTAATAAAAAAGGAAATATTATGAGTCTTGGTCTATTAGGTCAAAAGCTTGGTATGACTCGTGTTTTTGCTGAGGATGGAACAACTATCCCTGTGACTGTGGTTGCAGTTGGCGGAAATCGTGTGGTACAAGTTAAGACTGTTGAAACTGACGGCTATAATGCTGTTCAGGTAGCGTTTGGCACACGTCGTGCATCGCGAGTTAATAAAGCAGCTAAAGGGCATTATGCTAAAGCTGGAGTAGAAGCAGGTAGTATTCTAGGTGAATTCCACGTTAATGCGGAAGACTTGTCTAAACTAACACCTGGATCTACAATTACTGCTGATATATTTACTGCAGGTCAGTTAGTTGATGTAACT
Organism: Burkholderiales bacterium; assembly: GCA_026461645.1. Taxonomy (GTDB): domain Bacteria; phylum Pseudomonadota; class Gammaproteobacteria; order Burkholderiales; family UBA11063; genus Aquella. Next base: position 5,965 of record JAPJMP010000056.1, on the reverse strand, counting down.
GGTACAAGTAAAGGTAAAGGTTTTTCAGGCGTTATTAAACGTCACAATTTTAGTTCAAATCGTGCATCGCATGGTAACTCACGTTCGCATAACACTCCAGGATCAATTGGTCAAAGACAAGATCCAGGTCGTGTATTCCCAGGTAAAAGAATGGCTGGACATTTAGGTGATGTGCAAGTTACAACCCAAAACTTAGAGGTTGTGCGCGTAGATGTTGAAAAAGGCTTACTACTAATTAAAGGTGCTATACCTGGACACGTAGAGAGTAAAGTTATAGTAAATAAAAGCGTGAAGGCAGGTGCATAATGGAATTAAAAGTAATAAATACAAAAGGCGCTGATGCTGGAGTAATTACATTAAATGATGCAGTGTTTGCTAGAGAATATAATGAAGCATTAATTCATCAAGTGGTTACAGCGTTATTAGCAAATGCAAGAAGTGCAACTCGAGCACAAAAAACTCGCAGTGAAGTAAATAAATCTACACGTAAACCATGGAAACAAAAAGGTACTGGCCGAGCTCGTGCCGGAATGGCAAGTTCTCCATTATGGCGTGGTGGCGGTAGAATATTCCCGAATCGTCCGGATGAGAATTTTAGCCAAAAAATTAATAAAAAAATGTATAAGGCTGCATTATTAGCTATCGTATCACAATTAGTAAGAGATAATCGTCTAGTTGTTGCTGATAGTATTGTGGTTGAATCACCGAAAACTAAAAATTTTGTTCAATTATTAAAAAATATGTCATTAACTGCTGGAAATACATTAGTAATTGTTGATGATTTAGGTGAAGAGTTATTTTTAGCTTCACGTAATATATCAAATGTATACGTGTTAGAAGTAGATCAAATTGATCCATATAACTTAGTACGTTGCGATAAAGTTGTATTTACAACTAAAGCAATTGAACAATTTCAACAAGGGCAATTAGCATCATGAAAAAAATAGATTTATATAATGTATTAATTGCACCATTAGTTACAGAAAAAACTAATACTGTAGCAGAAAAAAATCATCATGTTGTGTTCAGGGTTTTAAAAACTGCCAATAAAGATGAAATTAAAGATGCTTTTGAACAAGTTTTTAGTGCTAAGGTGAAAAAAGTAACGGTACTTAATGTTAAAGGCAAAGTTAAAAAGTTTGGCAAAGTTACCGGTAAACGAGTAAATTGGAAGAAAGCTTATATTTGTCTTGAGCCGGGTCAACAATTTGATTTAGCTACAAATCAGAAGTAGGAGTATAAAATGGCTATTGTAAAATTAAAACCAACCACACCAGGTCAAAGAGGTGTAGTAAGAATAACTACTCCTGATTTGCATAAAGGTGAACCTTATGCTCCATTATTGCAAAAGCAAAAACGTGGATCAGGAAGAAATAATCATGGACGCATTACAGTAAGACATAAAGGTGGCGGTCATAAACACCATTATAGAATTATTGACTGGAAAAGAAATAAAGATGGCATTGTTGCCAATGTTGAACGCATTGAATACGATCCAAATCGTACAGCTTTTATAGCGCTATTATTTTACGTAGACGGTACAAAAACTTATGTTATTGCACCAAAAGGTTTAACTGCTGGAATGCAGGTTGTATCAGGAAGTGATGCGCCAATTAAAACTGGTAACACATTGCCATTGAGAAATATACCTGTAGGTACTACGATTCATTGTATTGAAATGAATCCAGGTAAAGGTGCGCAGTTAGCGCGTTCTGCTGGTGGATCAGCTCAATTATTGGGTCGAGATGGCATTTATGCTCAATTGCGTCTTCGTTCAGGTGAAATTAGAAAAGTTCACATTGATTGTAGAGCTACTATTGGCGAAGTTGGAAATCATGAACATAATCTTCGTCAATACGGTAAAGCCGGAGCTAAAAGATGGTTGGGAATTAGACCTACAGTACGCGGCGTAGCGATGAATCCAATTGATCACCCGCATGGTGGTGGTGAAGGTAAAACTGCAGCTGGACGTCATCCTGTTACACCTTGGGGCTTACATACTAAAGGTAAGAAAACACGTAGAAATAAGCGTACTGATCATTTGATTATTCGTGATCGTCGTAGAAAATAATAGTTAAGGAAAAACAAAATGACACGTTCATTAAAGAAAGGTCCTTTTATAGACCAACATTTGTTAGTTAAAGTTGAAACGGCAGTTGAAAAAAATGATAGACGTCCAATTAAAACTTGGTCACGTCGGTCAACAATAATTCCTAATATGATAGGTTTAACAATTGCAGTGCATAATGGTAGAGTTCATGTTCCTGTATATGTTTCAGATAATATGGTGGGTCATAAACTAGGTGAGTTTGCTGTAACTCGAACATTTAAAGGCCATGTGGCTGATAAAAAAGTTAAGAAGTAGTGGAGGTTGAAAATGAAAGTATCTGCATACTCATATTCAGTTCGAGTTTCTGCCCAAAAGTGCAGGCTTGTTGCTGATTTAATTCGTGGTTTAAACGTAGCTAATGCATTAAATGTTCTTGAATTTACGCAAAAAAAATCAGCTGGGGTTATTAAAAAAACTTTAGAATCAGCGATTTCAAATGCTGAACAAAATGAAGGGGCTGACATTGACACTTTAACAGTTAAAGAAATTTACATTGATAAAGGTCCAACTCTTAAAAGATTCACGGCAAGAGCTAAAGGTCGCGGTAACAAAATTGAAAAACAAACCTGCCACATTAATGTTGTTGTGGGAAATTAGGAGTAAAATATGGGACAAAAGATTGACCCTCGTGGTTTTAGATTAGCGGTAACTAAAGATTGGTCTTCTCGTTGGTATGCTTCTAGTAAAAATTTTGCTAGTACATTACAAGAAGATATAAAGATAAGAGAATATCTTACTGAAAAATTTGGTCGCCGTGCATCATTAGGTCGTATTGTAATTGAACGACCAGCTAAAAGTATTAAAGTTACATTGTTTTCAGCGCGTCCAGGTGTATTAATTGGTAAAAAGGGTGAAGGAATTGAACAAGTTAAGGCGGAGTTAAAAAAAATTACTACCGTTCCTTTACACTTAAATATTGAAGAAATTAGAAAACCTGAACTCAATGCACAAATTGTTGCTGATCAAGTGGCAATGCAAATTGAGAAGCGTGTGGCTTTTAGACGTGCGATGAAACGTGCTATGCAAACTTCAGTTAAAGTTGGTGCTATCGGTATTAAAATAATGACATCAGGTCGTTTAAATGGTGTTGATATTGCACGTAGCGAATGGTACCGTGAAGGCTGTGTTCCATTGCATACTTTAAGAGCAAATGTAGACTATGCTACTAGTGAAGCATTGACTACCTATGGAATCATTGGCATTAAAGTTTGGATTTATAAAGGTGATCTAAATTTAAGTAAAAATAAATTTGTTAAATCTGTTGTTGCTCCGGAAGAAAAACGTCGCCCAGCTAAAAAAGCTAGCGAAAAAGCGGATCCGGCGAAAAAAACAGCACCAAGAAAAAGAAAGGTAGGCACAGAAGATGTTGCAACCGAATAGATTAAAACATCGTAAAGTTCAAAAGGGTAGAAACACTGGTATTGCAACACGTGGTACTAAGGTTAGTTTTGGGGATTTTGGTTTAAAAGCTGTTTCTCGTGGACGTTTAACTTCACGTCAAATAGAGGCTGCACGTCGTGCCATGACGCGTCATATTAAACGTGGTGGACGTATTTGGATTAGAGTGTTTCCTGATAAACCTATTTCTAAAAAACCAGCAGAAGTTCGTATGGGTGGCGGAAAAGGATCTCCGGAATACTTTGTTAGTGAAATTCAACCAGGAAAAGTATTATACGAAATGGATGGTGTAAATGAAACTTTAGCGCGTGAGGCATTTAAGCTTGCTAGTGCTAAATTACCGATTAGAACAATTTTTGTAATTAGACAGGTAGGTGCATAATGAAAGCAGCAGATTTAAGAACTAAGTCAGTTGAGGAACTTAATACTGAGCTAGAGTCTCTGTTAAAAGCTCATTTTTCGTTAAGAATGCAAGTTTCAATGCAACAATTAACAAAAAATAGTGAAATTAAGAAAACTCGTAGAGATATAGCTCGAGTTAGAACAATTTTACGTCAAAAAAGTGCGTAATTAAGCATCTGTTTATAAAGGTTAAAAGTAATGACAAAATTAGTTCGTACATTAGTAGGTAATGTAATAAGTGATGCACGTAATCAAACTGTTACTGTGTTAGTTGAACGTATGGTAAAACATCCTTTACTTGGAAAAGTAGTAAAGAAGTTTAAAAAATATCATGCGCATGATGTTAAAAATCAGTATAAAGTTGGAGATATGGTGATTATTACTGAATCAAAACCTATTTCTAAAACTAAGGCATGGGTAGTAGAAGGTTTAGCTAAAAAAGACTAACAGCAAAAGTTTCATTATGGTAGGTTGTTCACATGAATAATAATAATTTTAAAAAAAATGTGACAACCTTTTCTTTAATGATGACTGGCGTTACTTCTATAATGGGATCTGGCTGGCTGTTAGCAACTCAAAAAATTGCAATAGTGGCAGGTCCCGCCGGTGTCTTTACTTGGTTAATTGGCATGTTAATTGCATGTTTAATTGCTGTCTTCTCCATTAAAATATCTACAACACATCCATCAGCTGGTGGTATCGGCTATTATTCAATGTTAACTCATGGAAGATTTAGTGGTTTTATTACTCAATGGGTCAATTGGTTAAGCACTTTGGTTGTACCAGCAATCGAAGCTCAAGCTATTTTACAATACATTAGTTCTTCGAACAAAGAGTTAGCGAATTTATATAGTTTGCAGCAACATATTTTAACTCCGGTTGGTATATTTTTTGCTTTAATCTTGATGTTAGTGTTTACTGCTATTAATTATTGGGGAATGAAATTATTTAGTAGAATTAATAATGCACTTACAATTATTAAAGTGGCAATTCCTATAATTACAATTTTGTTATTATTTTTTAATGGATTTAATGCAAGTAATTTTGGAGATAGTTATCAACAGTTTGTACCTTTTGGTGTTAAGTCGATTGCCACTGCGGTTATTAGTTGCGGTGTGATTATGTCGTTTAATGGTTTTCAAAATGTGTTAACTTTTTCCGAAGAGTTGGAAGATCCTAAACGTCAATTACCTTTTGCTATGATTGGTAGTATAGTTTTTTGTTTTGTGTTATTCCTTTTTCTACAAATTGTTTTTATTGGTTCACTGTCGCCACAAAATTTAATGCATGGCTGGCATAATGTTAATCTTAGATCTCCTTATGTTGATTTGCTAATTGCAGCAAATTTGCAAGTGTTTTCTTGGGTAGTAATGAGTACATCAGTTATTGGCCCAGCTACTGCAGGGGCTGCCTTTATGGCCTCTGGTTCGCGAATGGTGTATAAATTATCGCATTCACGATTCTTACCCACATATTTTGGTGAGTTAGATAAAAAATACAGTTCCCCACGTAAAGCCTTGATTCTAAATTTTATAATTGGTTCTAGCTTTCTATTTTTCTTTAAGGGTTGGTTTGAATTGGTGGCAATTGTGTCGGTACTACATGTGTTTTCATATCTATCTATGCCAATTGTTGCAATAGCATTTAGGCGGCAATTAAAACAAGTAAGACCTAAAACACTTAATTTGCTAGGTGACTATATAAGTGCATTTAGTATATTATTTATTTTAGCCATTCTGCTATTTTATGCAAGTTGGGCTATCATGTGGAAAATGTCAGTATTGGTAGTTGCAGGCTTATTCATTTTTGCCTATTATGAAAGACATCATAAAATCAATCATCATTTTATCAAATATACGCTACAAGGTTCGTGGTTGATTTTATTGTTAATCGGTATTTCATTGATAGCCTATTACGGCAATAATGTTGATAATATTATTAGTAATAAGCTTAGTATTTTTTTAGTGTTTGTTATTACATGTATTACCTTTATAATTGGAGTAGTTACAGCAAATAAAGAAATACATGTCATTAATGAATAATGTTAGAGTTAAT
>JAPJMP010000055.1 GCA_026461645.1 Burkholderiales bacterium | reverse complement strand
TAATAATACTATGCCATATATAATATAAGCATGTGTAGATTTTAATAAACTAAATACATATGGCATATATGAGCCTGCTATCAATACGAAAATTGCAATATGATCTAAGCGTTTAAATACTATTCGTGCAGTTGGATTAACCATTGAGTGATATAAAGTACTCATTAAAAACATAAATAAAATTGAAATGCCATAAAGTACATACGCGACAATATCTATGGCATGCCCGTAAACAGCTGCAATATAAGATAAGCTTACAATGGCATAAATACTAAAAACACATCCCACTACATGGGTTACTGCATTTGCAATATCTTCACCTAAACTATATTTAAATAATGTATTTAAAAATTCTGCATCATACTTGTGTTTTTTAGGCATAACATTCATATTAACAATCTTTATAAATTGAGCCACGTTCCATTTGTGGCTGAGTTTTAAATCTTTTATGTAACCAAAAATATTGAGCAATGTCTTTACTAACCGCCGCTTCAACAAATTGATTCATTCTAATTACATCTTGAGTAATATCTGTGGTTGGATAGTTTTCCCATGCTGGAAAAAATTCCATTTCATAGCCATTACCTTTTTTATAAACAGCAGCTGGAACAACAACTGCATTTGTCATTTTAACAATTTTAGGCAAAGCACTAACTGTGGCACAATTGGGAAAAGCAAAAAATGGCACAAAAATTGAATCGCGTTCACCAAAATCCTGATCTGGAAGATAATAAAAAACTCGTTTCGTTTCACGTAATTTTTTAATAATCACGCGGAGCCCATCTTGTCGAGCAAATATTTTACCCCCCTTATCTTTAAAGAATCTGATTCGTGCTTGCACTAATTTATCAGTAATGCTATCATTTTTTTGCTTCGAATAAACACTATACCCAACTACTTCCAGCGACAGTCTAATCGCACCTAAATCTAAACCAACAAAATGTGGACACAAAATAATAACTGGTTGCTTTTCATAATATTTAAAAACATTTTCAAGATTTTTTAGTTGAATGTATTGCTTAATTTTTTTGCGACTTGCATAAAAAACAATGCCATAATCTAAAGCACTAGTAACTAAATATTTAAAATGCTTTTTAATAATGCTTTTTTGCTCTTGAATACTCATATGAGGAAAACACAAACTCAAATTTTTTAAACCAATATTGCGTCTTTCAGATGCAGCATAATAACCAATAGTGCCTAAAATATTACCCAAAAAATTTATGGCAAATCTTGGTAATAAATTTAAAAACCTAATAAACAATAAAACACAAGCAATTCCAATTTTAGACATTTATATACCTTCTTTAGCAACAATTGGTTTGGCATATGGAGGTTTACGAAATCGATCATAACTCCAGTAGTATTGTTGTGGCTGTTTCAGAATAATTTGTTCCAGCACTTTATAGATATTCTGCACCACCTGCTCAACATTATTAGTTGTTGGAGTAAAACCTGAATATTCAACTCTAAACCCGTTTTTAATTCTATATGCTACGGCAAAAATTGTTGTAACATTTGGCAAAAGTGACATTTTGGCTGCTAAAGTGGTGGCAAAGACTTTATTACCAAAAAAATCAATCCAAGTGCCATCACTATTACTGGACACACTGTCCGGTAAAATTCCAGCAATTCCATTGTTTTTTAATTCTTTAACTAAAGTATATATTCCTTTTCTATCAGTGGGCACTGGACTAATGTTTGTGCCAACCCTGCCATCTAACATAACTTCATTTAATAGTTGGCTTTTAGCTGGTTTAAATAAAACAGTAAATATTCGTTGCGGCACCATTTTTGCAGTATATTTAAGCGCAACTTCAAAATTTCCCAAGTGTGGAGTTATAAATAATACTGGAGAATTTTGCGCTAAAACTTGTTGCATCCACTCAAGATTAACAACTTCAGTTACTAGCTTAGCATTATTATCAATTGATCTAGCCCAGGCTATGCCGGCAATCTCAATCAGAGTTTTACCCCACTCTTTTGCACATTGCTGTGCAAATTTTTCTGCCTCGTTTGCGCTACACATGTTACTTATAATTAAATTATTAATTAAGCGTTGTTTAGATTGAGATGAGGTATACAACCCAATAACACCTGCTAATGCACCAATTTTTCTTAACCAAGAGATCGGCAAAATGGCTAGCAAGGATAAGGTCATTTTAAAAATATTTTTTTTCACCGTTTAAATCTCACTCTTTTAGATACCATTAATTAGTACCCTTTGTTTATGCTGTTCATACAAGCAAATTCCAGTTGCTATTGCCACATTAATTGATTCAGTATTATTTAATAATGGAATTTTAACTTGCTGTTTAATTAAATTTAAAATTTTGTTGCTAATACCATTTCCCTCATTACCAAAAATCCACGCTGTTGTATTTCTTAAGCAAGTATCAAAAATTTGCTTCTCAGCTCGTGGCATTGTAGCAATTATTTGATGCTTATACTTAGAGATAAAGTCAACAATATCAACCGCTGAAAAAACATTCAAACTATAAATTGCACCTTGCGACGCCCGAATAACCTTAGGATTTAATTTATCCACACAATTTTCTGATAATAAAATATTATTTATTCCAAAAGCTTTGCAGGATCTAAAAATAGTTCCTAAATTTCCTGGGTCTTGAATGTTTTCAAGTACTACGCAATCTTCATTTAAGATTGTATCACTAAACTCAATCTCCTTCCAAACTGCTACACCAATAATATCAATTTGGCTTTCCAACACATTGAGTTTATTTATTATAATTCTTGAAGTAACAATTATCTCAACTTGATTTAGACTATTAATTAATTGCTCGTATTTAGCTTTACTATTTTGGTCAATTATTAACACCTTGAGCTTATTGTAAATAAGTGCTTCTTCAATTAAATGTAAGCCATAAATAACAAACTGTTGCTGCTGCTTACGATAATATGCATCATTTGCTAATTTAACAATATGTTTAACTAATTTATTTTCTTTTGAGTTAATTTCTAATTGCAATTTTGCTGTTCCAGTAAAAAGCGAGCAAGTTGAAGATCTCCTGGAGTAGTAATTTTAATATTGCTTACTTCACCCAGAACAATTTTAGAGTGATAACCAAGTAATTCTACACCACTTGATTCGTCAGTAATTTTATTTAAATCACAACTCAAGAGTGCTTGTTTAAGTATTTTATAACGAAACATTTGCGGAGTTTGTGCTAAATAAATTAAACTACGATCTAGTGTCGCTGTTATTTGTTGTTTCTTATCTAATTGTTTTAAAGTATCGGTTACTGGAGTTGCAAGTATTCCCCCAACAGCATCATTATACAATTGCTCAATTAATTTAATGATTGTTTTACTTTCAACACAACACCTTACTGCATCGTGAACTAAAACCCAATCATCATGATCTAAATTAATTTGCTCTAATGCCTTTTTTACGCTCATTGCTCGCGAAGTTGAATCAACCGATAAAATTTTTATTTTCGGGCTCAAATCAGCATATGCAGCACAATATTCATCCCCAGTTTGGCTAACTATATAAACAGCACTAATTATATCAATAGCCATAAACTTATTTAAGGTATGGTGTAATACGCTTAAATTACCAATTTTATGGTACTGTTTGGGAATATTGCTGGCAAATCGACTACCATTTCCAGCACAAGGTATTATAGCTATTATCTTAGGTTGCATCATAAACACTCAAATTAATTAATCTAATTCATGACTTTGCTTAAACCACAAACTTTTGCCTTTGGAAATTTTATCCAACTGCTGTAAATATTTCTTGTGATTGGCTATTTCAGTTTTAGTTGCATGATTGATAATCAAATTTAAATCATTGGTATTAAAGCGTTTAAATTCAATTTTGTGATTATGTTTTTTATTATCTGCACCCAATAAGTTTGTTTGCTCACGAATTAAAGCACAATAAACTTGAGCCAGTAAATTGCAGTCAATTAAAGCCCCATGAAAATCTCGATTAGTTCTATCAACATTAAACCTGTCACATAATGCATCTAAAGAGTTTTTAGCTCCTGGAAATTTTTGCCGTGCTATAACCAAAGTATCAATTACTCCTGTTACATAAGAGCTAAACTCCTGAATATTTTTATCCTGCAACAAATTAAACTCATGATTTAAAAATGCCATATCAAATTTAGCATTATGAATAATTAATTCGCTATCTTTAATAAAATTAATAATTTGATTGGCAACTTCCTTAATTTTAGGCTTATCTGCAACGTCTTCATTGGTTATGCCGTGAATTTTAGTAGCTTCTGCATCAATGATACGCTCGGGATTAAAATATAAATGTAGATTGTTTCCAGTTAATTTATAATCGATCATTTCAATTGCGGCAAGCTCTATAATTTTATGCCCTTCCTCTGGTTTTAAACCAGTGGTTTCTGTATCCAAAATAATTTGTCTAGTTGCCATACTATATAACCTTAAATCTATATAATGTAGTACCACATTGACTACATACATAATATCTATATTTACTATTAACAGTAAATAAACCTTTATTAATAATTTGAGTAGAGTTGCAGTTATAACAACTAATTTCACTAAATGAATTGATTGGATGGTTAATATTATATTCACTTAATTCTGAAATCTTGCGGTAACGGACAATTTTATTAATATATCCAGCCACATATAGAAAGAAACCAAAACCGACAAACCAAATAAAATTTATACTAAATAATAGTACCAGAAGAGCCATAATAAATAAAATAAT
>JAPJMP010000054.1 GCA_026461645.1 Burkholderiales bacterium | reverse complement strand
TTTATAACCAGAGTAATTTAAAACAGAAGGCCAAAATAAGGCATGAAAATATAAAATATCCTTACCAATAAAATGATATAGTTTACTTGAATTCCACAAATTTACAAAATCAAGATTATTTTTTTTACAAAAATGCATGAAACTGCTCATGTAACCAATAGGTGCATCCAGCCAAACATAAAAATATTTATCAGGATAGTCTGGGATAGCAAAACCAAAATATGGTTTATCACGTGAAATATCCCAATCAGTTAAACCTGATAGTAGCCATTCCTGCATCTTATTGCGAGTCTCAAGTTGTAAATGTCCGTCTGCATTTAACCATTTTGATAGAAAATCACTACATTCACTTAATTTAAAAAAGAAATGCATTGAGGATTTAACTGTTGGTTTACTTTGTGATATTGTTGAATATGGTTCCTTCAATTCAATAGGCGAATAAGTCGCGCCGCATACTTCACAATTATCTCCATATTGTTCTAGAGCATTACATTTAGGGCATGTGCCTTTTACAAATCTATCTGGTAAGAACATGTTTTTGGTTGTATCAAATAATTGATCAATAGTTTTGGTACAAATTTTATTATTTTGCTGTAGTTTATGAAAAACTTCATAAACAATTTCTTGATTTTCCGGAGAGTGTGTAGTATAAAATTCATCGTAAGCGATATCAAAAAATTTTAGATCAGCAACATGTTCTTTGTGTACTTGAGTAATCATCTCTTCGGGAGTTAAATTTAAGCTTTCTGCTTTAAGCATAACAGGGGTTCCATGTGTGTCATCTGCGCCGATGAAATAACATCTAGTTCCAGTTAATTTTTTAAATCTTACCCAAATATCACCTTGAATATGTTCAACCATGTGTCCTAAATGAATGTCACCATTGGCATAAGGTAAAGCACAGGTAACTATAATTTGATCTGTCATTAAATTTAAACCTTAAAGAATTTATATAATCTATTCATCAAATTTGGCTTTAAACTTATTTTCTTTATATATATTTTTTCTGAAATATTTGTAATAAATCATCAGGAATATAAATAAAATTAGAGAGCCGTATGCATCAATAAAGCCACCATTAGTATAGTTACCGATTAAAGAATATCCTTGCCCTAAAATAACTATAGCAATTAGTATCATAGAAAAAATTGTTCCAAAAGGAAACCAAATTGCGCGGTATTTTAGTGTAGTAACATCTTTAATAAAATGACGTCTAAACATAAAATGGCTTAATGCAATGCCAAACCAAGCTAAGAAGCCACAAGATGATGAAATATTTAATAAATGATTAAAGAGTAATCCTGAGCCAATAAATGAAGATAAAAATACGCTTGAACCAATTAATGATGTGGCAATAAGAGCATTAATAGGTAACCCATAATTAGTAATTTTAGCGAATATAGCAGGTGCATTACTTGAATGTGCCATATACCATAAGGATCTTGTGGCAGCATACATACTAGCATTGGCAGCAGATAAAATTGCGATTAAAATAACAAAATTAAGAATATTAGTTGCAAGTGAATTGGAAATATAATGAGAAAAAACAATGGTAAACGGACTAGTTTTAATGTCACCATTAACTGCAAGGTCGGTATATGGGATTAATAAACTAATAATTAATGTTCCTAAAATATAAAACATTAATAGCCGCCAAAATACATTTTTAACTGCTCTAGGAATACTTTTACTTGGGTTTTTTGTTTCACCGGAATTAATGCCAATTAATTCAGATCCTTGAAAAGCAAATCCAGCGACTAAGAACACCGCAAAAAATCCTTTAAGTCCATTATGAAATGGAGCGTCAGCTAAAACAAAATTATGTGCACCAAAATTTGGTTGTTTAAAAACTAAAAAAGCACCTAATAAAATAAATATAACAATAATAGAGACTTTGATGATTGATAAAAGCCATTCGATTTCACCATAAACTCTAACTGAAAATAGATTAAGAAATACAATAGCTATGAAAAAAATCAATGAAAAGAAAAAGTCTGAACCTTGCGGAAACCAGAATTTAATAACAATTACGGCTGCTGATATTTCAGCGGCAATAGTAATGGCCCAATTAAACCAATAATTTATACTCATGGCATAACCATATGATTTGTTTACATATAGTCCAGAATATTCGCAAAAGCTTCCAGTTGATGGCATATGGGTAGATAATTCGCCTAACGACGTTATTAGAAAAAAAACCATTAAAGATATTATAAGATAGGCACACAGTGCGCCACCTGGTCCTGCCTGGTTAATTGCAACACCGCTGGTAAGGAACATTCCGGTACCAATTGATCCACCAAGTGCAATCATATTTAAATGACGAGTTTCTAGAGTTTTAGATAACATTTTTTTCTGATAAAAATTTAAGATAGTGTTATTATATCATAAATTATTCAATATTTTTAGCGTTTACACGTATATCAGCAAATCTATCACGGCAATCCGCTTCTATAATTTAAAATACTTAAATGCTCGTTTAAAGGAACAGCAATTACGATATAAAGCGGTTCTTATATTTTGTTCGCCAT
>JAPJMP010000053.1 GCA_026461645.1 Burkholderiales bacterium | reverse complement strand
TTTGATAAAGAAGCTAGGGTTGAGCTATATTACCCCACGCCCAAGCCACCACAAAAAGGATGCATCAACGCATGAAGCTTTTAAAAAAACTTCAGGAAATGGTAAAAAGTGATAATGTGCAAGTTTTATTTTTTGATGAGTCTAGGTTTGGCACGCACTCCAAACTTGGGCATGGATGGTTTGAGCGCGGAGTTAGAACTCCAGTTAATATTAAATTAGGGTTTCAAAATTTTTATGTATATAGCGCAATTTCTAGTACCAGCGGTTACAATTTTAGTTTACTGTTGCCAGAAGTTAATTCGAACAATATGAACGTTTATCTTGAAAGGCTGGCAAAAAGCTTAAGGGGCAAGAAAGTAATATTAGTGTTGGATGGTGCAGCCTGGCACAAATCAAATGAATTGAAAGTTCCACCAAATATAGAGCTATTACATTTGCCACCATATTCTCCTGAGCTTAACCCGGTAGAAAGATTATGGCAGTTTATAAAAAGTAAGACTCTTAGAAATAAGTTTTATAATAGCATCGAAGACTTGGAGGCCGCTGTATGCAAGTTTATCAGGGGTATTACTTATGGCGATATTATTAGTAACTGCGCATGCAATTATTTGTAAGTTTATTTTATGAATTTAGTATAACTAATAAGCCATAAAAATCGACACAATATTTATTTAAATTTACATCCATAATACGGGTCATACTATCAATTAATATGATATTGTCATACTCCTTATGGATGGTTTTAGCTCTTACTTTTTGAATAAGATATAGCAATTCACGATAGGTAAATGATTCATACAACTTACTGTTGATTTCGTTTACAAGTTCCTTAATGGTGAACCCAGCATCAAGTAAAGCCAGAATAAAATCATAATTGGATAATACCCGTTCATAATTTTTCATTTATTGCACTCCAAATATTAATCTGGAATGATTATAAAATCTAAGATATTAATTCTCACACGAAAGTTTTACATGAGATCTAATTAAGTTTCATATTCGTTTTATCATTTGTATGATATAGATTTATAGACGTTTAGGATATTATATGGAATAGGCACGATGGCGGTTTGTAATACACTTCTAACGAATTGATTAAACCCGACTGTGCTTTAAGGGTACCCCTTAAAAAACCTTTTATGTAAATATCACTTATTTTTATCATCCCACCGTAAAAACTCGGGTGGAATTTTAGATTGCATCTTTTATACTAGCTAACGCTTAAATTATAAAAAGGTAAGCCTTTTAGCAAATTTTGAGTCGAAAAGTATTGGCTGTAACCAAATTCATTACGGACAATTTTATTTAAAATTTCAGCCCTTAAATTAGCACAATATTTTTGGCAGTTTTAACAATTTGTTCCCCCATTTGTCTTCATGGCGTTTTTTTCGAACATCCATTTCTGTTATGCCAGTTAACTAACTAAACTGCTTGATTTTTATCTATTTAATCACACAATGTCTCTATTGAAATTCAATTATTAGATAGAAAGGTACAAGATCGTGGTAAAATTCGCTATTCAATGAAGCTAAATATAGTATACGATAGAAGGTTGAGTTCATGACGGGATTATCACTTAATGGGTGAATACATTGTCAAGTATATTTTTAATAAAAAGTGAACGCGGTTGCTAAAACAGTATTTAGGTATGAGTAAATGACAACACAAAAATTGCAAGTCAAAAAAAATAAAGATAATGGCAAAGCATTTGAGCAAATACTATTTGAGGCTGCTGATAAATTACGTAAAAATATTGATGCTGCCGAGTATAAACATGTTGTGCTGGGTTTAATTTTTCTCAAGTTTATTTCAGATGCATTTGAAGAGTTGCATCAAAAACTACACTCAGGAACAAACCGATATGAAGGTGGTAATCCAGAAGACCCTGATGAATACTTGGCTGAAAATGTATTTTTTGTACCAATTAATGCCAGATGGTCATTTCTACATAGTAATAGCAAGCAGCCTAATATAGGAACTTTAATTGATGAAGCAATGATTGCTATTGAGAAATTAAATAAAAGCCTCAAAGGTATTTTACCTGTAGTTTATGCTCATGAAAAACTTGATAAGGCAGCACTAGGTAGCTTAATAGATTTGATTGCCAATATAGATATTGGTAGCGAGGCTGCAAAGTCTAAAGATTTACTTGGTAAGGTGTATGAGTATTTCTTAGGTCAATTTGCAAGTAGTGAAGGTAAAAAAGGTGGACAATTCTATACTCCAAAATCAGTTGTGCGTTTAATGGTAGAAATGATTGAGCCTTATAAAGGGCGGGTATATGACCCATGTTGTGGTAGTGCTGGTATGTTTGTGATGAGTGAAAAATTCATTTTGGAACATTCTGGCAACATCAATGACCTATCTATTTATGGACAAGAGAGCAACCAAACTACTTATAAATTAAGCCGAATGAATTTAGTAATTCGTGGGATTGATGGTTCACAAATAAAATGGAATAGTGAAGGCTCATTTTTAAATGATGCCCATCCAACTCTAAAGGCTGATTATATATTAGCTAATCCGCCATTTAATCAATCTGATTACGGACAGGAATTAATGCAAAATGATCCGCGTTGGATTTATGGGGTACCACCGGCAGGTAATGCAAATTTTGCGTGGATGCAACATATGATTTATCACCTAGCACCTAATGGCATAATGGTGACAGTATTATCAAATGGTTCATTATCATCGCAATCTGGTAATGAAGGGTTAATCAGGCAAAAGATAGTTGAGGCTAATTTATTAGATTGCATTGTAGCGCTTCCACCACAAATGTTTTATAACACAGGTATTCCAGCTTGTTTATGGTTTATTTCTAGGAAACGCACGGCAAACTTAGATCGTAAGCGTGGGAATGAAGTTTTGTTTATTAATGCAAGTAATAATGGCATTCTTGAAAATAGAACATTTAGAGTATTTAATGATGATGATATCAGAAACATTGCAGATACTTACCACTATTGGCGCAATAACTCATCTGAATATAAAGATCAAAAAGGTTTTTGTAAATCAGCATCTATTGATGAGATTAAAAGCCATGAATATATTTTAACTCCAGGTCGTTATGTTGGTAATGAAGATGAGATAAATGACGGTATTTCGTTTGAAGAAAAAATTAGCAAATTAACAGCTAAATTGAGTTATCAGATGGAAGAATCTGTGCGTTTAGATATTGAAATTAAGTCACAACTTGCTAAGATTGGTATAAGTTTATAATGGTGGCTAATTTTATTCCAGACGGTTGGGAAGTTAAAAAACTTGGTGATTTGGTACTTATTTCATCCAGTAAAAGAATTTTTGCTCGAGAATATGTCCATTCAGGAATTCCGTTTTATAGAAGCAAAGAAATTATTCAAAAACAGTCTGGGCTGAGTACCCTATCAGAACTATTTATTAGTTTAGAACAATTTGAATTAATTAAGCTCAAATATGGAGTACCTCAGCAAGGAGACTTATTACTTACGTCTGTTGGTACTATAGGTGTACCTTATGTTGTTAAAAATGAAGTATTTTATTTTAAAGATGGTAATTTAACTTGGTTTAAAAATTGGAGTGGAATTGAGAGCAGGTTCCTATATTACTGGTTTTTATCTGGTTATGGAAAGCGGGCGTTATCTAAAATAGTTATTGGCTCTACACAAAAAGCTATAACCATTAATGCGTTAAATAATATGTCAATATTAATTCCACCTTTACAAAAACAACAACAAATTATGTCAATTTTGTCTAGTTTAGACAATAAAATAGAACTATTGCACGAAAAGAATAAAACTCTTGAGCAATTAGCAGAGATTTTCTTTCAGCAATGCTATAGTAATGGTATTGGTACAAATTATAGAGAGTTGAGGTTAGGTGAAATCACATGTATTTCAATCGGTAGAACACCCCCAAGAAAAGAACAGCAGTGGTTTTCAGAATCAGATAGTGATGTTAAGTGGATTTCAATTAAAGACTTAGGCAGTAGTGGCGTATTTATATTTGACACAGCGGAATATCTTACCTCTGAAGCTATAAAGAAATTTAATATCCCTATCATTCCCAAAGATACCGTTGTATTAAGTTTCAAAATGACAGTCGGTCGTGTGGGAATTACAACCGAAACTATGCTTTCAAATGAGGCTATAGCGCATTTTGTATTTGATGATAATACACCACTTAGTAAAGAGTTTCTATATTTATACTTAAAAAATTATCAATATGACTCTTTAGGAAGCACATCCTCAATTGTTAAAGCAATTAACTCAACTATGATAAAAAATATTATCATTATGGTGCCAGAGAATAAATCTATGGAATTATTTAATGACCAAGTAAAGCCATTATTCAATAAACTCAAAAGTAATCAAATACAAATTTACCAATTAGAATGTTTACGTGAGCTACTTCTACCTAAACTTATGTCAGGTGAGATATATGATATCTGATAATAAATTGCTAGATGAACTGTTTGATAAAAATGATGGGGTAAAAAAACGAGAAAGCACTACTCTTGAATTCAAAGAAGTCTATAATAAAGATGATCTAGTAAGGTACATAAAGATAATGGCAGGATTTGCAAACGCAAAAGGTGGCTATATTATATTTGGAATTAAGGATAACCCTAGAACTTTGGTTGGAATAAATAGTAATTCAATAGAGGGACTTAAATCTGAGGTGTTAACAGAAATACTTAATAATCATTTTGATCCAGAAATAAATTGGGAATTACTTACTCCCACAAGAAGTGAAAAACAGTTGGCTGTATTATATGTAAAAGAATCAATAAATAAGCCTGTTATGTGTAAAAAATTAAAACAATCTCCAAACCAAAAGCATTTGATAGAAGAAGGTAGGATTTATTATCGTTATAATTCTCAAACTAAGGAAATTAAATATTCAGAACTAAAAAATTTATTGAATGAACAGCAGGAAATGGAAAATAAGAGGTGGAGAGAGTTAATCTTAAACATAGCACAAGCAAAACCACAAAATGTAGCTTTATTAAATTTAGCTACTGGTAACATGCCATATCAAGCCGATAAAACGGTTATTATAGATCAAGCTCTCATAAAACAAATAAAATTTATTAAAGAAGGTAAATTTGTTGAATCCGATGGTGCTCCAGCACTTAAATTAATAGGTGAAGTGGAGGGAGTTAACTTACTCAAAGAGAATATAAGCCTGTCTGAATGGATGACAACAATGGAACTTGGAGAAAAGCTAAACATGCCTAAAGGAAGATCAGGTTTACATCCTACTAACCAAATTATAAAACACCATAAAATAAAAAATAATCCCAAATATTACCAAAGTAAGAAAAATCAACATTATTATTCTCAAGAATGTTATTTGTTTTTAAAAGAATTCAACTATTCAGCAGATCAGGCAAAATTACTTAACAAGGAAGTAATATGATTTTTGAATCCGATATAGAAAAATTGACCGTTGAGTTGCTAGTCCAACAAAAATATGATTATATCACCCCTGAACAACAAGAGGAAGCTAGGTCTAATCTTGATAATGTTATATTTTTAGATAGCTTACGTGCTACTGTTACGAAACTTAATCCACATATTCCACTTGATAAATTAGAACAAGTTTGTCAAAAATTAACAGCTTTTAATGCTGATGAATTGTTATTTGCAAATCAAACTGCGCATAAGATGTTAACTGAAGGGGTGAATATTGAGTATAGTACAAAAAATGGATTGCGTAGTGAGTATGTTAAACTGATTGATTTTAATAATCCATATAGCAATGAATTCATTGTCACAAATCAATTTACAGTTATTAATAGAAATATTAGAAAACGTCCAGATGTGGTATTATTGGTAAACGGTATACCTTTAGTAGTAATTGAACTAAAAAACCCCAACGATGAGCAGGCAACTGTTTACAAAGCATATTCTCAATTACAAACTTATAAGCAAGCTATCCCTAATTTATTTCATTTTAATTGTTTCTTAATAGCCTCTGATGGATTGGATGCTAAAGTAGGTAGCTTAAGTGCTGATTTTGCACGTTTTGTTGCTTGGCGTACTCAAGACGTAATCGTTGAAGACAGTAGCTTAGTTCCACAAATAGAAACGTTAGTTCATGGATTATTGAATCCATCTGTATTACTAGACATGATAAGGCATTTCACTGTTTTTGAGACCATTAAAACCACAGATATAAAAACAGGCTTACCCAACATCCGTATAATCAAAAAAATAGCTGCTTATCATCAATATTACGCTGTCAACAAAGCACTGAGTTCCACAATTACAGCAACAAATGGAAGTCATAAGGCAGGAGTTATTTGGCATACGCAAGGTTCTGGCAAATCATTATCTATGGTATTTTATAGTGGCAAAGTTATTTTATCTCCTGAATTAAAGAACCCAACAATTGTAATACTCACCGATCGTAATGATTTAGATGACCAATTATTTGATACGTTCTCTAATTGTTTGGATATATTGCGTCAAACCCCAATTCAAGCTAATTCTTCAGCCCATTTAAAAGATTTATTGCGTGTTGCGGGTGGTGGAGTTATTTTTACCACTATTCAAAAATTCTCCCCAGATATTGATGCTAATTTTGAGTGTTTATCTACACGAGATAACATAGTGGTTGTTGCCGATGAAGCACATCGTAGCCAATATGGATTTAAAGCTAAATATCGAGATACTGGTACTGGTATGGAGGTAAGTTACGGATTTGCCAAATATTTACGAGATGCGTTACCTAATGCTTCATTTATAGGGTTTACAGGTACTCCAATTGATAGTAATGACATATCAACTAAGGCGGTATTTGGTGAATATGTAGATGTTTACGACATTGCTAGAGCAGTGGAAGACGGTGCAACAGTCAAAATCTATTATGAATCACGCTTGGTTAAGCTAAAACTTAACGAAGATGTAATAAATGAAATTGATGATGAAATAGATTTAATATCGGAAACAGATGAAAGCATTGCTATTGCTAATAAAAGCAAGGCAAAATGGGCTAGAATGGAATCCATTATTGGACATCCTGAGAGATTGATGACTATAGCAAATGACATAGTCAATCATTTTGAAGCAAGACAACAAGTTTTGAACGGAAAAGTAATGATAGTTTGCATGAGCAGACGCATTGCTGTTGCATTATATGATGAAATTATAAAGCTCCGTTCGAACTGGCACAGTGAAGATAAAACTAGAGGTAAGATTAAGGTGGTAATGACGTCAAATTCATCTGATCCACTAGAATGGCAAATACACAAGACAACTAAAGACGAACGTAAATATTTAGGTGAGAGATTTAAAGATATTGATGACGAGTTAGAAATTGTAATTGTTAGGGATATGTGGCTAACTGGTTTTGATGTGCCGTCAATGCACACTATGTATATTGATAAGCCAATGCAAGGTCATAATTTAATGCAAGCAATTGCAAGAGTTAATAGAGTATTTGCTGATAAACCAGGTGGTTTAATTGTTGATTACATAGGTATTGCAAATAATTTAAAACAGGCATTACAAACATATACCCAGAGTGGCGGTAATGGTAGTCCAACTGAGAATCAGGTTGATGCAATTAGTCTAATGTTTGAAAAATTAGAGATCGTGCGCAATATTGTACATGACTTTGATTATAGTAGTTATTTTGCTGTTAGCACCCATGAGAAGTTGAAAATTATCCTAGCTATTTGTGAGTTTATCTTGTCTAAACCTAAGGTTCGTGAAGAGTTTATTAAACAGGTGATGCTTTTATCAAGACGTTTTGCACTAAGTATGCCAAGTGAGCAAGCAATTCAAGTGCGAGATGAAGTTGCATTTTTTGAAGCAATAAAAGCCAGGTTAAATAAATTTGCTGATAGTGTAAATAATAATAGATATGAATTGAATTCTGCCATCAAACAATTAATAGACAATGCTATTGTAGCAGATAAAGTTGTAGATATTTTTGATGCTGCAGGAATCAAGAAACCAGAAGTATCAATACTATCTGATGATTTTCTTGATGAATTAAAAGCATTAGAACATAAAAACTTAGCCCTAGAATTATTAAAAAAACTGTTAAGCGATGAAATAAAGACTCGTGAAAAGAAAAACATCATCCAAAGTAAAAAGTTATCTGAGATGCTCCAACTTACTGTTAACCGATACCAAAGTAATTTAATAACAGCGGTACAAGTAATTGAGGAGTTAATTAATTTAGCAAAAAATATTCGCTCTAACGATAAAATTGCTGAAGAACTTGGACTATCTGAGTATGAATTAGCGTTTTACGATGCTTTAGCCAATAGTGATAATGCTCGTGATGTATTGGGTCACGACAAATTACGTGAATTAGCTATAATTTTGGTGAAAAAAGTTAAAGAAAATGCCTCTATTGACTGGACAATTAAAGAAAGCGTGCGTGCTAAATTAAAAATCATTGTTAAACGTACACTTCGTCAGTTTGGTTACCCACCAGATATGGAACTATTAGCCACAGAGAACGTGTTAAAACAAGCTGAAATACTTGCAGATGAGTTGACTGATTAATGCGTATAAAGGTAGCTTTTTAAAGGTTTTGTGTCTTTAAACAGATGCTTTTTGATTTTAAACTAATCGGGAGCGGGTACTATAACACCACTCAATAGTGAGTAATGTATTGATATTATTGGATATTTTTAGGTAGTAATCATGTTTAGGGACGTACTGGGGACAATTTATACCCATATCATGCCAAAAATACAGGGGTATCACGAATTTTGAGGCTACACCCTCCAGAAAATTTTTATTGCTTTTGAAACATTGTTCCTTACCATACATTACTTATTTATACATAAACTACCAAATTGGTAGTTTGACTCGCAATAAGATTAATATTGATAAGAACCAACATATCACTTATCGGTTTTATCGTCAAGCTGATTATCTTCATTTAAGTGCTGGTACAATAATATTTCAGCTTTTTCTCGTAATAATTCAATTTTTAATTCATCCTCAGTTGGTAATTCTAGCTGGTATTTGCTGGTAAATATCTGCTTGTTATCTTCATTCATTGTGTATTTGACTACAGCCTCATTTTTGTCAGCACACAAAATTATGCCAATTGGTGGGTTATCCCCAGCAACATTTAACTCACGCTCATAGTAGTTTATATACATTTGCATTTGCCCAATGTCTTGATGCATAAGCCTTCCTACTTTCAAATCCACGAGAATGAAGCATTTGAGCACATAATGGTAAAAAACTAAATCAATGTAAAAGTGATCTCCATCCAATGTAATACGTTTTTGTCTGGCTACAAACGAAAAGCCTCGCCCCAGCTCAAGTAAAAAGTGCTGGAGTTTGTCAATTAACCCTTGCTCCAAGTCTTTTTCTAAATACTTGTCATTTTCAGATAACCCGACAAACTCAAGCACAAATGGGTCTTTTATCACATCTGATGGACGACTAGGTTCTGCTCCATCTTCCGCCAACCTCAATAACCCCTCTTTATCACGACTAAGTGCTAAACGGTCGTATAGTAAAGAACTAATCTGACGATCCAGTTCACGAGTAGACCATTTTGATTTGGTACATTCTACCTCATAAAATGATCGCTTTTGTGGCTCAGCAACCTTTAATAACAAACGATAATGAGTCCAGCTCAATTCCCGACGCAGTGCGTCGTAATTTGGAAATTGTAAATAAAAATTACGCATATGCCCTAAGTTGGCAACTCCAAAACCCTTTTCACCAGCTTCAGCAAATTTATTTGCCAATGATGAAATAATAGCTTGACCATAACTGGCACGTTTTTCACCGTTTTGCTCTTCTTCAACTATTAATTTACCGATATGCCAATATGTTTGCACAATAGTATTATTAATTTGGCTATAGATTTTATTGCGAGCAGCATTGATTAGCTCTCGTACCTTTAGCCATAGGTTATCAGTAGTAATTATTTTTTGCATATAGTATTATTCCATGTTAAATATGATTTCAATTTTACCCACAACAAAAAAATTCATATCATTGTTTTGCATGTCTTCAAAAGTAACTTTTTCTTCTGGATATGTAGGATTATCTGATCGGATAATTATGCCGTCTAATGCATTAAATAGCCGTTTTACTCTAATTACATTGTTGATGTTGAAAGCATAGATTTTATTGTTTATAATATCTTTCTTGGATGTATCAATAATCACATAAGCCCCATTATTGATTTTTTGCTCCATACTATCGCCTTCAACTCGGAGGCAAGCTAGTTTACCAGCATCCAAATGCTTTTCTTTTACCAATTGCATTGGTACAGATAGTTCTCCTAGATGAATTTCTGAAAAAATATCGTTACCAACTCTGGCAGATAAGACTGGGGAGTATATATTAACCATCGCATAGCGACGCTCTTCTAAGGCACTATTTTTAATATCCAAACTACCAGGATTTAACTGTAATTTAGCTTCAACTTCACGAGCTACATTTTCGGTGAATTCACGCTTAATACCCTTGATAACTTCATTCATATAAGAACTACTTTTACCAATAGTTTTACATAATGAGTTCCAGCTACCGTATTTGTCCTTCATGATTTTGGTGAGATTATCTACACGAATATCATGGTAAATGTTATTATACATAAGATTCACTCAATAAACTTTAATTTATATTCACGAATATGTGAATAGTATTATAATGGTGCCAGCAGGTTTTTAGTTATGATTCCACTCAAAACAACCCAATAACTGATATGACTTTCATATTTTGCTATTTGTTCATAGCCTGCTGATTGTTACACATATTGCGCAACCACTTCCTTTAAACATAATTATTATTTTACACCTTATGAAAAAGATTTGCAAAATTTATGCTTAAATTATCTGGGGTATTATAATAAGGCATCAGCTGAGAATTGTCAAGCCCGAAATAAAAATGTACCATTTTTTTTTAATTAATGTCAAATTGCCCGGCGTAAAAATGTACCACTTTAGCATCTATTATTTTGGCTCTTTTAAAAAATGAGTGGGTAATTAAATAACATATTTATAAAAATATTGGTTAAAATTTAGTATAGGTTAATTTTACTGGAGTAAATAGTT
>JAPJMP010000052.1 GCA_026461645.1 Burkholderiales bacterium | reverse complement strand
ATATTAATAAATTTACCAAATGCAATAATTTAATCAAGAACATATATTTGGAGATGCTTAATGCATAAATTACTAATTGTTGAATCACCGGCCAAAGCTAAAACCATTAACAAATATTTGGGGAATCAATTTAAAGTAATAGCTTCATTTGGACATATTCGTGATTTGCCAAAGAAAAATGGATCTATTGATACTGAACATGATTTTACCCCCAAATATCAAATTATTGCGCGCAATAAAAAGCATGTTGACGAAATCATCGCTTTAAGTAAAGACAGTGATTACATTTATTTAGCAACCGATCCTGACCGTGAAGGTGAAGCTATTGCCTGGCATATAGAACAGGTAATTCGTAGTTATAAAGCACTTAAAGATAAAACCATTGCACGCGTTACTTTCCATGAAATTACTGAAAGTGCCATTAAAAATGCTATTACTCATCCGCGAAATTTAGATTTAAATCTTATTGATGCACAGCAGGCTCGCTTAACTCTAGATTATTTAATTGGTTTTAATATTTCCCCGTTATTATGGCGTAAAATAAAGACCGGACTATCTGCAGGGCGAGTTCAATCTCCAGCATTAAGACTAATTTGTGAACGCGAGGCTGAAATTAAGGCCTTTATCCCCGAAGATTATTTTAAAATCATTTTAGCTACGCATAAAGAAAAAATTAATTTCACCGCTAAATTAATTGAATACGATAATAATAAAATCGAACTAAAATCAATTAAATTAAAAACTGAAGCAGAAAATATATGCAATAGCTTGGCTTCATTTACTAAAGCCAATATCATTAATATTAATAAAAAGCAACGTACCAAGAAACCTTTTGCTCCATTTATTACCTCAAGTTTACAAATAGATGCGGCTAGAAAATTAGGTTTTAATACTGATAAAACCATGAAGATAGCTCAGGGCTTATACGAGGGAGTAGATATTGGCAATGAAATTGTTGGTTTAATTACCTATATGCGTACCGATTCAGTAAACTTAGCAGAATCAACTTTAGTTGAAATTCGCAATTATATTAGTGATAACTTTGCTGCAAGATATTTACCTGCTGCTGCAGTTAAATATACTAGCAAAGTAAAAAATGCTCAAGAAGCACATGAGGCTATTCGTCCTACTTCAATTAACCGCGTTCCTGAAAAAATAAAACAATATTTAACTAGTGATCAGTTTAAATTATATGAATTAATTTGGTTACGTACTTTAGCCTCACAATTATCTTCGGCTATTTTAGATACTACAGCTGTAGATTTAAAAATTAATAATGCAGTTTTTCGGGCCAATGGAGTTACAGTTAATTTTGATGGTTTTACTGCAATCTATCAAGAAGTATTGGAAGACCAAGTAGCAACTGATGATGATAATATTAAACTGCCAAATTTAACCGTTGGTGAACAATTGGATGTAGATAAAATTGATTTTACGCAACATCAAACTGAACCTAAACCTAGATTTAGTGAAGCATCATTAGTTAAAGCTTTGGAGGAATTAGGCATTGGCCGACCTTCAACTTATGCTGCTATAATATCTACATTAAATAAACGTGAATATGTTTTGATGGATAAAAAACGCTTCATTCCTACTGATATTGGTGATATCGTTAACACTTTTTTAACTAAACATTTAACTAAATATGTTGACTATCAATTTACAGCAAATTTAGAAGATACTTTAGATGACATCTCGAATGGAAAAAAACATAAATTACCAATATTGCAAGAATTTTGGTTAGCACTCGAGGCAACAATTAAAGACAAACAAAATATTGCACGTTCAGAATTAACCAGTGCTAAACTTGATGAAAACTGTCCACAATGTGGCAAGCATTTATTAACCAAATTAGGTAAATATGGTAAATTTATTGGCTGCTCTGGCTATCCAGAATGTAACTATATGCGTAAACTTGATGGTTCTAGCAGTGAAGCCCCAACCGCAGATTTAGAAGTTATTGCTGATCGTGTTTGCCCCAAAGATGGTGGCGTGCTAGTTGTTAGAACTGGCAGGTACGGTAAGTTTATTTCCTGTAAAAATTATCCTAAATGTAAATATATTGAAAATGTAGATAAACCTAAAAATGATGAAACCAATATTTTATGTCCTGAATGTGGTGTTGGACACATTGTAACCAAGAAAAACCGTTATGGTAGCTGGTTTTATGCTTGTGACAATTACCCCAAATGCAAGACTTTATATAATCATAAGCCCATTGCAAAAAAATGTACTCAATGTGAAAGTCCTATCATGTTGCATAAAATCACTAAAACCAAAGGTGAGGAATATATTTGTCCTAAATGTAAATTTAGTGAAAAACTATAGTTTAGGACATTACTTGGATTATCATTGGATAAGTTGCTTGGCAGTAACTCCCGCTGGTGATAAAAGTGTAGTAAAATAGATGTATCTAGTGAATAACTAGAAATATTTTTCTTGAAAATTTTATTTTATTATGCTTAGAAAAGATTTAAATAGCGCAAGTTTAGTGGAATTACTTGGTGT
>JAPJMP010000051.1 GCA_026461645.1 Burkholderiales bacterium | reverse complement strand
ACTTCATTTAATTTTAAAATTCCACCGCTTATCGTTACTGCTTCACTAATTAATTGGCGGAAAATAATTTCATTGTCACGCAACCAAATCTCCTCAGGGGTTGCAAAACCTAATTTATTCATTCTATTCTTTATTTTGTTGGGTAAAACCCCATCTAAACCATCACGCAATACTCTTTTAGTCACACCGTTGTATATTTTAAACTCATCTGGCATTGAAAATATAAGTTCAACTAAACGAAAATCTAAAAAAGGCACCCGGGATTCAATTGAATGCGCCATTGAATCTCGATCTTCCCAATGTAAAAGCATAGATAAATTATTATAACAAATTTGGGATTTTAAGGTTTGCTTGATATTGGCTTTAGCTAAGCCAGTTTGAATAAATGGATTAATTTGTTTTACTTTTAATTTTTCAGTATTAAGCCAGTCGAGTGCATATTGCTGTTTGCCCAGAATTTTACCAACAACAACTTTAACTCTATCTGGAAACAAACTCATTATTGCTTTTAATAATCCTTTTTTAGAATCAAAGCCATGATTTTTTTTCAACAATTTAAGTTCTTTTATTAATTGAACAATATTTCCACGTCGTAAAAGCTGGTTAAGCAATATTTGAAAATATAAGCCTTGGTATCCAGCCAATTGTTCATCTGCACCTTGACCATCAAGAAGAACTTTAACTTTTTGCTGTTTAGCTTCTGCAAACACTGCCCATTGAGCATAAATACTAGTTGAACCAAATGGTTCATCTTGATGCCAAGTAATTTGATCCATTTTAAACAATAGTCTTTCTAAATCCGGATAACAGTAAAATGATTGCGCTTGTGTTTGTTTAACAACTTCTTCGATATACTCTCTTTCATCAAATTGTGCATGCTCACTGCATGCAGAAAATGTTTTCAATTTACTAATTTTACCTTGTTTGTCTAACTCATTTGCCATAACTGATACAATTGCTGATGAATCTAACCCGCCAGATAAACATGAACCAATGTCAACATCTGAACGTAACCGTAGTTTCACCGCTTGTTCAAAGACTGTTCTAAAATCATTTTTAGCATCATTATAACCTTTAAGATATGCTTGTTGTGGTAATTCATACCATTGTTTAGTTTTTAAAATTTGCTGCATTTCTAAATTTGAATTTAAAGCTTCGAAATTAGCCAAATTGATAATTGCAAATTCACCGCCACGCAATTGAAAAACATCTTGAAATAATGTTTCATGACGGTGGTCACTTAATCCATAAACCAGAAAATCATATGCCATTTGATGATTTAATTTTGCTTGCCAACTTGGTAGAATGCTAAATTGTTTTATCTCTGAAGCAAAATAAATTGCTTGGCTATCTTTATAACAATAAAGAGGTTTAATACCAAAGCGATCCCGTGCTATAAAAACCTGCTGTTTTAATTTATCATAAACCAAAAAAGCAAACATGCCATTAAATTTGGCTAAACATTGCTCGCCCCATTCTTTATAAGCTGCAAGTATTACTTCTGTGTCGCTTGTAGAAATGAAGTTATAACCTAGTAATTCCAATTCTAATTTAATTTCTAGATAATTAAACACCTCGCCATTAAAGCAAATCCAGTAATTACCTTGATCTATACTTAATGGTTGATGACCTAATGCAGATAAATCAAGTATTGCTAAACGCCTGTGCCCAAATCCAAGTTTGCATTGTTCTTCAGCTAGGTTTTCTACATTTTGCTGAGGTAAATAGGATGCAGCAAATTTTTTATCAAAAATTTTTACACTATCAACTCCGGATAATATAAATTCTTGAGATTTTAAATTAATCGCAAAGTATCCCTCATCGTCGGGGCCACGATGCTTAATTTGCTGCGTCATCTGTTCTAAATGTTTGGCTAGAACGAATTTATTCTTAAACGCAATAAAACCACTTATACCACACATAAATTGTGCCTTTCACTTTTTAAATAATTTCATATTTAAATAGCATTTAAAGTTGATGCAATCATCTGATTTAACAAAATATTGTTACTATTAGCCGACAACTTATCTGCTATCTTATGGCTTTGATTCTTATAATACCAAATTTCTTCAGAACTAATTAAATTTAGTTTTTGTGCTAATGTTTGTGGCATAAAATTATCTGCAATTACACCTAAATCATACTGATTAACGTATTCTGCCATTGCTGGTGAAGGGCCAATTGCAATCATTAACCTTCCCTGAATATACTCAAAAAATTTGTTTGGCAGAGCAAAATTTGCATTAATTGAATTATTTTCTAAAAGAAACAACCCAATATCGTAAGCGTTAACTTTGTTTGCAATATCAACCATTGCAACAGGTGGTATAAATTTTATGCGCTCATCAAATTTAGCCAAAGATCTAAGTCTTTCAAAATATTCTCCTTGCCCAACCAACATGAAATCCAAGGTAAATCTTTGATCTAAATACTTCATCATTTCTATCATTAGCTCAATTTTTCTACCTGGAGCTGCTAATCCATGATGAATAATTTTGATTATATTACTTTCGATAGGTTTGGGTAATAATTCTTGAAATGATGGAGCATTTGTAATAACAACAGGTTTTAAATTAAATACTCGTTGATACTCGTAAGCTATTGGATTACAGACCGTAATCATTGCATCAGCTGCAGTTAAATATTTTAAACACAGATAAGTACGATATTTTTGCCATAACCAGCGCCATTTTCTACTATTTTCAAATTCTCCTGGTGTATATTCATGTGCATCACAAATACATTTAATTTTTTTTATTTTCGCTATATTGATTGCCAATGGCCATGCATCACTATCGTTAGCTAAAATAAGATCGCAATTAACTTTTAGTAGTTGTTGATAAGCAGCAACAAAAGTTTTTTTCGACCAATAATATTTTTCAAATTGCCTGGTTTGTAAATAAAATAATTGCAAAATTTTTTTAATTCCAAATCGTCCTGGTATTTCTGCTAATTTTATAAACTTAACATTATTTATTTCAGGATCACAATATCCGGCAGCAATCACATTATAATTATCTTTTAAAGTATAAATTTGACGAAAAACTCGTGGGTCTTTTTTTAAATCCGAGAAACATAATATTAAAACAGTTGCTTGCATTATACTAATCCTTGATATAGTTTAATTAATTGCTCACATATTTTACTACTTGAAAATTTTTGTAAAAAATCATCTCTAATCAGAGTGCCATCGTAGCCATCTATCTGTTGATACACCATTATTATAGCTTTGGTTAAATCATCTACAACATCAATCTTAGTTAAAATTTCATTTTTATGATTTACACTGTCGATGGGTCCACCACAAGCAGTTGCAATAATCGGTAACCCGCAAGCTATGGCTTCAGCATAACCGACCCAAACGTTTCCGCCACGACTTGCTAATATAAAACAGGCTCTTCTAAATTTTAGGTGGGTAAAAGTTAGGGTTTAATTTAGTAAAG
This sequence comes from Burkholderiales bacterium, assembly GCA_026461645.1. Classification (GTDB taxonomy): domain Bacteria; phylum Pseudomonadota; class Gammaproteobacteria; order Burkholderiales; family UBA11063; genus Aquella. The sequence continues at coordinate 44 of JAPJMP010000051.1, read as the reverse complement.
TTTAAATTACCAGTTAATAGATAAGATATGGTTTTAAAATGTTT
>JAPJMP010000050.1 GCA_026461645.1 Burkholderiales bacterium | reverse complement strand
TCATAATAAAAAGAAGTGTCAACCAAATTTGTTTGAGTTTAAAAAAATCAATAAAAATAGTTTTAATTTCAAGTAAGTTGTTTTTTGGTTGCTGGTGTTTAATTTCACACCCCGGTAGCACGAAAAAATTATAAAGGCCAATACATAGCGCCACAACTGCCGCAATAATAAAACATATACTCCAGGATAAATATGGGCTTAGTGCATAATGTTGAATTAATATCCCAGATAGCATTACTAATAATCCACCGGCAAAGAATCTGGCTGCTTGAGAAAATAAACTTTGCATACCAACAAAAAATGATTGTTGATCATCTTTTAAAGTAATTAAATAAAATCCGTCAGTTGCAATATCATGACTGGCTGAAAAGAAAGCACATAACCAAAATAAAGCTAAAGAAATAATAAAATAATTAGAAAATTGTAGCGACATGGCAATAGTAAAAAAACCAACTCCTAATAAAATCTCCATCAAGAAAATCCACCAGCGTTTGGTTTGATATAAATCAATAAACCAAGCCCAAATTGGCTTAACTATCCACGGAATAAAAAACCAACCGGTATAAAAAGTAATATCACTATTATTGAGTTTGAAATTTTTATACATAATAGTTGAGACGATAACTATTAAGGAAAAGGGTAACCCTTGCATGAAATAAGTGGTTGGTACCCAACGCCATGGACGGATGTTTATTTTATCCATTTATTATCTAACTATAAAGTTTAATTAAGTGCCACCGCCTACAACTAATCCACTATCAACTCTAATCGTTGGTTGTCCTACTCCGACTGGAATATTTTGCCCACTCTTACCACAAGTACCAACCCCAGAGTCTAATTGACTATTATTACCAATCATTGATACATATTTGAGACATTCAGGACCATTACCAACCAAAGCACAGCCTTTAACTGGATAAGATAATTTTCCATTTTTAATTACCCAAGCCACATTGGCATTAAAAACAAATTGTCCTGAAGTAATATCTACCTGTCCACCACTAAAATTCTCAGCATACAGGCCATTATCAATTGAGGCGATAATTTCATCATGAGTATATTGACCATTTAACATATAAGTATTTGTCATTCTTGGCATAGGAATGCAATTAAATGATTCTCTACGCCCGTTACCCGTTGATTTTGTTCCCATCAAATTGGCATTTAATTCATCAAACATATAACCACGTAAAATACCATTTTCAATTAATACCGTTCTTTGCGTAGCATTGCCTTCATCATCAACATTTAATGAACCACGTCGATTGGCAATACAGCCCTCATCAACTATAGTTACGCCATCACTTGCTACTTTTTGTCCGATTTTATTAGAAAAAGCTGAACTTCCTTTGCGATTAAAATCGCCTTCAAGTCCGTGGCCAACTGCTTCATGTAAAATAACTCCAGCCCATGCATTACCAAGAACAACTGGCATTTGTCCAGATGGTCCAGCAACAGCCTCGGTTTTTAATAACGCTTGATCATAACTATCTAGCACCAGCTTTTTAATAACAGCATCAGTAAATTCACTTATTAAATATCTACCGCCAACTCCTCCATAGCCTTTTTCATTTTTTCCATCTTTATTAATTACTACCGTTGCACTCAAATGCACTAAAGGGCGAATATCTGCAATTTGACCATTTTTGCTACTTACTATGCAGACCTGATCATATTCTATGCTTAAGCTCGATATAACATTTTGTACATATGGCATAGCTCGAGCAAATGCGTTTATTTTATTTAAAAGTTCTATTTTTTCAATTGAGGTGTTGGCCTTAATTGGACTATTTGCGCTATAAAGCAGATGCTCAGCTTTAGTAACTAAAGGTGGCTGGCTCTTTATTTGCTGCACTGGTTCAATAAATATATTCTCAACTAAAGAGCTAATGGTTTTAGCACCTAAAGAGTTAGAGTAGGAAAGAAAAGTTTTTTCACCACATATGGCCCGAATACCAATTCCTTGATCGATACCAAAACCTCCACCTTTAATAATCCCTTCATCCAAAGAGAACGTTTCACTAGCAGTAACTTGCAAATATAAATCACAAAAGTCAACCTTTTTATTAGATAATTTTTGCAACATTTGCTGCAAGAAATTAAAATCTAATTCATTTGGTACCAATATACTTTGTTCAACTTGTTTAAGCTGCATAAATTATTTACTTTGCAAATTTAAACGATCAACTTTATAATTAACTTCAAAATTATTTCTTAACCCATTAAGATATGCTGAAAATATTAAGTCCTGATCTGAATTGTTTAATTGTTTCACCACTTCTTGATTCTGTGCATCTAATTTAGAATTAATCGTCTCACCCAAGATTTTATAAATAACGAAATTGTTATTAGCATCCAAACCACCAGTATAAGCAGGAAGCTTACTTAAATTTGTAGTAAAGATTTGTTTAATGTTATTTAAATCAATCGATGGATTTTGACTTAAAAGACCAACATTTAATGGAGCGGAAAACTTAAGATTCATTTTATTCCCATTACGTAACATGGATAATTTATCTTGACCTTCTTTATTCACCAAGTTTGCTGCCATACTAGCTTTAAGTATTGTTATGATTTGAGTTTTTAAACTATCATTTAAAGGTTGAATAGTTTGCATTTCATGCGCATTAACATGGAAAACTGCATATGAGTTATTACCTAAATCAACAACTTCGGAATTATTACCGCCATTAATTGTATCATTATTAAAAATTGCCTTTTGCGCTGCCGCTACAGAAAAAATTCCCGTTTGTACACCTTTTTCAACCCAAGAATTACTATTTTGAATCGGTAAATTTAACTCTTTTGCCGCCACAGTTAAACTCTTTGGATTATTATAAGTTAAATTATTTAATTTGTCTACCACCTTTTGTAATTCAAGAGTAGCTTGTTGTTGTTGTAATTGTCGTTGCGCCATGGCTTCAACTTCCTGAGCAGATTGCTGATTTATTGCATTTAGTTTGATAATATGATAACCAAATTTAGTTTCAACTAAATTACTAATTTGGCCAGGTTTTAAACTAAAAGCTGCAGTTTCAAATGGCTTTGCCATTACCCCTTTACCAAAGAAACCTAAATCACCACCATTAGAGGCTGAACCAGGATCTTGCGAATATTGACTAGCAAATTTAGCAAAATTTTTAGGGTTGGCTTTAACCTTAAGCAATATAGCCTCTGCTTGCGCTTTAATTTTAGCTTTTTGCTGTGCGGTGGCATTATCTGGCACTACAAATAAAATATGTGAAGCATCTACTTGAATATTAGCAAAATTTGCTTGATGCTGTTTAATGTACTGATCTAATTGCTGCTGACTAATTTTAATCGTTGGAGCTATGGTTGCTGCATCTACTTGAATATACGAAAGTTTAACTCTTTCAGGCAAAGTAAATTTGCTCAAGTTTTGTTGATAATATTGATTAACCTGATCTTGTGTAGGATTAATTTGCGAAAAAAATTGATTAGGACTTATAGTATAAGTTGCAATAGTTCTTTCTCGACTTAACAATTTAGCAAAAGCAAGGTTAAATGCATTTGAAGATAAAAATGAAGTGGTAAATAATGTTGCAAATTGATTAATTACTATCTGTTGTTGCATATCTTTTTGAAATTGCTCCGCAGTCATTACTTTTTGTTCTAAAAATTCTTTATATTTGTTTATATCAAAATTCCCATTTTGGTCCTGAAAGATTTTAATTGCAGCAATTTGTTGTTGCAGTTGGTTTTGCGTTGCTGTCATATTATATAAATTAATGTTATCAAGTAAAAGATCTCGATTAATTAGTCCTAACAGCACCTGCATTTTATCTGTATTCTGCGGATTTTGTTGCATAGCATTGTCAATATCTTGACTGTATATCTTTAAATTACCAACTTTGGCAATAGAACCATCATCTGATGATCCACTAATATAACCACCAACACCCCATAACACAAAAGCTGCTGCAACTGCAATCATTATACCTTTTGCAAATTTTTGATTTTTTTCAATAATATTAAACATGTCTATTCCAAAATAAAATAATTAGTTATTTTACTACAAGTTTTAAGTCAATAAATAATTTTGCCATATCAACCCGTGCGATTTGTACATTTAATTCTTGACCTGAGAAGTACCTAAATCCTGTTTTTTTCCCTACCAATACTTGTGATTTCTCATCATAAATATAATAATCTTGCCCTAATTCAGTTACGTGAATTAATCCATCTAGCATTAAATTTGGAATATACACAAATACTCCAAAATTTACTACCGTAGTAATTAAACCTGTATATTCATTACCAATATGACTTTTTGCATATTGACATTTATAAAAAGCAGTTATTTTGCGCTCAATATCTTCTGCACGTCGTTCTGTAAATGATGTATGTTCTCCAATTTCTGCTAACTCATTATCCAAATCCTTAGCATTTTTATTAAGCACAGCTTTTATTGCTCTATGCACGACTAAATCTGGATATCTTCTAATCGGTGAAGTAAAATGCAAGTAGCGATTATAACTTAAGCCAAAGTGACCAATATTATTAGTGCTATAAATAGCCAATTGCATAGATTTTAAAACTGCTTGCTGAATAGCAGCAAATTTTGGATTTTCATGATTATCTTTTAATAGTTTAGCATATTCATATGGAGTTAATTGCTCATATTTTACGTCAAACTTTACCGCTAAAGAGTTTAGAAAGTTTTTTAATTCAGCAAATTTTTCAATACTTGGTTTGCCATGTATTCTAAATAAACTCATTTGCTTATTCTTGATTAAATAATCAGCAACACAAACATTAGCCGCTAACATACATTCTTCAATTAACTTATGCGACTCTGTGCGAACTCGTGGTTGTAATTCATTAACAATGCCATTGCTATCGAAAATAAACATTGGTTCAATAGTGTCAAAATCAATAGCACCACGCGCCTCTCTACTTAATAATAATGCTTGATAGGCTAAATATAGTTGTGTTATGCTATTAATTAGTTCGGGTGGACATAAGCTAAATTCATCAATCCACTCTTGTACTTTTATGTAAGTTAATCTAGCTGCAGAATGAATAACTGCATTATATACATCATACTTAAGAATATCACCAGCTGAATTAATTGACATTTGACAGCAAATAACTAAACGATCTACGTGTGGATTTAAAGAGCATAAGCCATTAGATAATTTTTCTGGTAGCATCGGTATCACCATTTTAGGTAAATAGACTGAATTACCACGTAATTTAGCTTCTTGATCTAGTACCGAATTATCAGGAACATAATGCGCTACATCAGCAATAGCAACATAAAGTTCAAATATTCCATGTTCGTGATCACAGTACACTGCATCATCAAAGTCCTTAGCATCTTTACCATCAATTGTTACAAAGGGTAAATGTCTTAAATCTACTCGATTAATTAAATCATGAGTATCAATATTTTCTTTTATTTGTTGCGTAAAATTTATAACTGAAGCTGGAAACTCAAGTGGCAAGTTGGCTTCCTTCAGAACTTTTTGAATAAATTGCTCATCTTCAGAAATAGCACCAACAGTATTAACTAGCTCTACTTCAAAATAGGGTTTATTGGGCCCAGGAAAAGCTGTAATAGTGCAATTATATATAACATCCCGTTCTATTTTTTTTAAATTAGAAGTTAAATAAACTAAATAATTTCCAAATTTAGGGTTGGTAACCTTTAATAATAATTTATCCTTATAGTTTTGCACTGTGCCAGACAATGATTGAGTATTATGCTGCGTAATTTCACTGATTGTGCCATATCTAACTCCTGAATATTCAGCATCCTCAATTACTAGCACCTCATCATGCTCTAAAGCAAAATTTTCATTTGCTTCTAAAACTTTTATTTTGCTTTTTGTTTTTTTATCGATAGCAAAACCACCCATACCATTGTTATTTTTATAATAAATACAACTATGTTGTAAATTTTGCTTGTCTTGATTCATATTTTTATTTTATAAAATTTCTTATTTGTTTAAATTTATATTGTAGCATAAAAGGGTGTTTCGAATTAACATCGCTATAGTCATTTTTCCCACACCACCTGGCACTGGAGAAATATAAGCCACTTTATCTATTATATCATTTAAATCAACATCCCCACACAATTGTCCATTTGCATCACGATTCATTCCAACATCAATCACAATTGCATTTGCTTTCACCCAATCACGTTTAACCAATTTAGCTCTACCCGTTGCTGCAATTAGAATATCAGCAGTGGAGGTTGTTTGCATAGTGTTTCGCGTTTTACTATTGCACATTGTAACCGTTGCTCCACGATTAATTAACTCCAAGGCCATTGGTCTACCAACAATGTTTGATGTTCCAAGAATTACCGCATGCTGTCCGAAGTAATTAACCTTTAAACTATCTAGCATATACATTATACCATGAGGGGTACATGGGCACAGTCTAGGTGAATTTATAGCCAGGGAGCCAATATTATACCGATGAAAACCATCAACATCTTTGTCTGGACTAATATGATCGATCACAATACTACTATTTAAATGTTTAGGTAGCGGTAATTGAACTAAAATTCCATCTATTGCAGAATTTGCATTGAGTTGCTCAACTAAATTAATCACATCTTGTTCCGAACTTGTTGCATCTAAAACAAATTCATGCGAAGTAATACCAACTGCAGCACAAGCTGCCTTCTTATTTTTTACATAAATAATTGAAGCTGAATCATTTCCAACTAAAATAACCGCTAAGGCCGGTTTGCGCTTAGCTCCTAATGCAGCAACCTCCTTTGCCACTTGGGTTAAAATTGTTTGTGCTAAAGTAACACCCGAAATTAATTTTTCTTGCATTGTAACCTCTTATTTTTAATTGTATAGCTTAACTAATTGTTATTTTCGCAAATTTACGTTTACCCACTTGAATTATATAAGTATTATTTTGACTTAGTGTTAACCCTTTATTTGATATTTTGTCTCCATTAATTCTGACTGCCTCCTGATCAATCATTCGCATCGCCTCAGAAGTTGAACTAACTAAATTAGCCATTTTTAACACCTGACCAATTGCAATTGCTTGTTGATTAATACTTAGATTTATTTCTGGTAAATCTTCTGGAATTTCATTTTTCTTAAATCTCGTTTCAAAATCATCTTTTGCCAGGTTGGCTAATGCTAATGAATGATAACGCGTAACAATCTCAAGCGCTAAGATAACTTTTATATCTCTTGGATTAGCACCGTTAGCAACCTCTTGTTTTAATTTTTTAATCTCTTCACTGGTTTTAAGTGACACTAAATCAAAAAAGCGCCACATTAATTCATCATTAATACTCATGATCTTTCCAAAAATTTCATTTGGTGACTCATTTATACCAATATAATTACCTAATGATTTTGACATTTTATTTATACCATCTAAACCCTCTAAAAGCGGCATTAATATAATCACCTGTTGTTCTTTGGCATAAACTTTTTGTAATTCGCGCCCCATTAATAAATTAAATTTTTGATCAGTTCCGCCTAATTCAATATCAGTATTCATTGCCACAGAATCATAACCTTGCAGCAATGGATATAATAATTCATGAATTGCTATTGGTTTATTTTCTTTATATCTTTTGGAGAAATCATCTCGCTCTAAAATTCGCGCTACCGTCTGCGCTGCGGCTAATTTAAGCAATCCGGTTGAACCTAATTCATTTAACCATTTGGAATTAAAGCAAATTTTAGTTTTACTTTTATCCAAAATTTTAAATACTTGTGTGGCATAAGTATCAGCATTCTGCTGCACTTGCTCTACACTTAAAGGTGGTCGAGTAACATTTTTTCCAGTTGGATCTCCAATTAAACCAGTAAAATCACCAATAAGAAAAGACACCTCATGGCCAAGATCTTGTAATTGTCGCATTTTGGTTAATAATACAGTATGCCCCAAATGTAAATCAGGAGCAGTTGGATCAAAGCCTGCTTTAATTCTTAATGGTCTATTTTGTTTCAGCTTGGCAATTAATTCGGCTTGCGGAATTATTTCATCTACTCCTTTGCCTATTATGTTTAATTGTAATTCTAAATCC
>JAPJMP010000049.1 GCA_026461645.1 Burkholderiales bacterium | reverse complement strand
GTAACATATTCTATAATTCATATATATTCAATATTTAATTTAACTGCTAAATCTTTATATTTTGTTGGAAATTATTATGTCCCACCCTAATTTGTCTCACAAGTCACATGACTGTTGCCACAAGCATATTCAAACAAGCCAACTACATTCTAACAATCCAAACATGCTTTATCTTTGTCCGATGCATATTAATATAAAAAAAATTGGTCCTGGATCTTGCTCAATTTGTGGTATGGATTTGGAACCAGAATTTGCCCAAGTACAAGACGATTCTGAACTTAAAGGATTATTCAAAAAATTCTTACTAGCATTAATTTTTTCTAGTCCCTTTTTAATCGTGAACATGGGAACCCATCTATTTAATATTAATTCACTAATTAAGTTAAACCACAGTTCTATTTATAATTATTTGCAATTTTTCTTCGCTTCAATTGTAATTTTTTACTGTGGATCAGTTTATATTCAACGTTTTTATACTTCAATTATTAACAAAAAATTAAATATGTTTACTTTAATTGGCTTAAGTGTAGGAGTTGCTTATTTATATAGTACATTAGTTTTATTCATTCCACCAGTTGCAAACTGGTTTAATTTAAATAAAATTGAACTTTTTTTTGAACCCGCATCCATGATTATTGTTTTAATTACTCTAGGCCAACTCATTGAACTTAAATCAAGATTAAAAACTAATAATGCAATTAGACTTCTAATGCAATTAACTCCTGATATTGCACATCTTGTTGATAAAAATAATATTGAACGTGATGTTGCTATTAATGCCATCACTTTAGATATGTATTTAAGAGTTAAACCAGGAGAAAAAATACCAGCAGATGGCATAATAATTGCAGGAGATGGAGAAGTCGATCAAGCTATGCTAACTGGTGAATCACACCTAATTATTAAGCGTCCTGATGATTATGTTATTGCCGGAACAGTTAATTTAAACGGCAGTTTTATTTTTAAGACAACAAAAGTTGGCGAGAATACCACCTTAGCTCAAATTATTAATTTAATTAACACTGCCTCCAGGTCGCCGGCTAAAATTCAGCAACTAGTTGATACCGTAGCAGCATATTTTGTACCTTTTGTAATTGCAACAGCTATTGTTAGTGGCATTTGTTGGTTTATTTTTGGTCCAGATCCAAAATTAAGTAATTCTATTTTAGCCGCTATTTCGGTGCTAATTATTGCCTGCCCTTGTGCTTTAGGCTTAGCTACACCTATGTCAATAATGGTAGCTACTGGTATATTTGCAAAGTATGGCATATTAATTAAAAACTCTTCATCTATTGAAGTTTTAAATAAAATTGATGCCTGCATTTTTGATAAAACTGGAACTTTAACTTATGGCAAACCACAGGTTCATAAAATACTTAATTATAATAATTTTAGTACCAATGATATTATCAACTATGCCTCAAGTCTTGAAATAAATAGCCAACATCCGTTAGGCACAGCAATAGTTAATTATGCTAAACAATTGCAAATACAGTTTTCACCTGCAACTGAATTTAAACTTATTCCTGGTTTAGGTATACAGGGAGTTAAAGATAATCATCAAATAATTATTGGCAATGAAAAACTTATGCACTCATTTAATATTGACTTAACTGCAATTACAAACGATTTATTCCAATTACAACAAAAACAATATTTAACAATCTTGGTAGCAATCGACAATATTATTGCAGCAATTATAGCCGTAACTGATGATTTAAAACTTAGTGCCCTTGAATTAATTAGCTATCTTAAACAAAACAATATTACCCCCATAATGTTAACTGGAGATAATAGTGCTATTGCTACGCAAATAGCGCATACACTAAATATCACTGACTTTGTTGCTGAAATGTTACCAGAACAAAAATACAATTATATTAAAAACTTACAAGATAGCGGTAAAAAGGTAGCAATGGTTGGTGACGGAATTAATGATGCCCCTGCACTGGTTAAGGCTGATGTTGGTATCGCCATTGGCAATGGGGTGGATATTGCTATTGAAAGTGCAGATATAATTCTAGCTTCAGGAGAATTACAAAATTTAATTAAAGCATTTAAATTAAGTAAGCTTACCGCTTACAATATTAAGCAAAATTTAATTTATGCTTTTGGTTATAATATAATTGCAATTCCAGTTGCAGCAGGGATATTTTATCCTCTAATCCATGTCAGCTTAAATCCAATTATTGCTAGCGCAGCAATGTCATTGAGTTCAATTTCAGTTATTTTAAACTCATTACACTTAAATAAGAAAAAACTTTAAACTAAAAATTACATTCTTTCATTCCATAATTCTCTGAATAATTTTATGGCTCCGTCATGCTTCATTAATAACTCATTATTTGACAAATTAGAAGGAGTTAACCCTTGTGATTCAACCACCATCTGATCTTGCCTCAAGATTATTTTATTGGTTATATTAAGAATAAAATCAAAAATTTTTTTAGTCATAAAATTATTTAAAAATTGTCTGAAATTAAAAATATAAAATTTAGTTTCAACTTCGCTAATTGGAACAAAGAAAACTATCATTTTAAAATTAGCACTAATATTTAAAATCCATGAGTTTGGAAAAACATATTCGGTCGAAGGTCCATCATTATTGTCACGATGAAAGCTTTTGATGCCATCAAAGCTTTTAATAAATTTGGCATTTTGTGGCATTGTAAATTTTTTGCCAATAGTATTATGATGTACACTAGGTAAATGCGTATAATCTAGTTGATTTTCTATGCATCTAGTAATATGACTTTTCCATATTTTACTAATATAGCAATATGTTCCAGCAAAAGTATCATAGATTTGCTGCAAAGGCTCAATAGCTAAATCATTTTCAATTAACCCATAAAACATCCATACCATGCCAATCTCAACTTTAGTTGCAAATTTTTTTACGCATAACTTGGGAATAGGTTTATTGAATTCAGGAGCATGAACACATTGGCCACTAGCATCATACTCAAAGGCATGAAATTTACAAATAATTTTATTATCTTTAAAAGTTCCAACGCTTAGTTTTGCTGAACGATGGGGACATAAATCCTCCATCACAATTATTTGATTTTTATTATCTCGCCAAACAATTAAATCAATACCCAACCTTTTAATTACAACCAGCCTAGATCTTATTTCTTTTAATGGAAGTATGGCATACCAACCCTGAGGGAAGCTATTCATTTATGTTTTACTCCAGTCACATATTAATTATTTATTAATTCAATTTTATAGCCATCAGGATCTTCAACAAAAGCAATTACTGTAGTACCAAATTTCATTGGACCTGGTTTGCGTGTAACCTTACCACCAGCAGCAATAACAGTATCACAGGCCAAATTAATATCATCAACCGCAAGTGCAATATGGCCAAAACCATCTCCAATGTTATATTTATTAGTATCCCAATTATATGTTAATTCAATTTGTGGCCCATCCTTACTATATCCCATAAAGGCTAAGGTAAATTTACCGTCAGGGTATTCATTTTTTTTAATAAGCGTCATACCAAGCGCATTGGTATAAAAATTGATACTTTTTTCTAAATCTCCAACGCGAATCATTGTATGTAAAAATTTCATATTATATGTCCTTATAAATTTTATT
>JAPJMP010000048.1 GCA_026461645.1 Burkholderiales bacterium | reverse complement strand
TGAACTAAAACTATATTTTTTAAATAATAATTTATGGTTGCTTGGTCATAATTTAGAACTTGAATCTGAGATTAACTACTATCCAATTCTAGATATAGTTGGTGAAAATGTTAATGATTATCTACCAACAGGTATAGGAAGTATTCAATTAAATAAAATTGTTAATGAAATTCAAATGTTCTTATTTAACTCGCAACTAAATCACACTAGACAAAAGAATAATCACCTTAGTTTAAATAGTATTTGGATATGGAATAAAAAAATCAACCCTAATACTTACACAAATTATGCCAACGTCTTTAGTAATCATGCAACATTGACCATTGAAAAATACTCCAATTCTATACACCCACTGCCTACTAATCAAGAAGACTTAATTCAGAATAATAGTTTAGTTATTATTGATAATTTGTTTTATTCAAGTTGTTATCGTGACAATTATACTTACTCTCAACAATTGGAGCAATTAGATCAAACTCTTGGCAAATTTTTACAGCAAAAAATTGCTGATAAGCACATTCAGGAATTAAATATATTAATTCCTGTAGGTAAAAATACTATACAATTAAGAACTATACAACTGCATAAATATAAATTTTGGCGCAATAACAGCCTTATCCATTTTATTAAGGAATATCATGCCCGATGATTTAAAAACGGCTTTTAAAAAATTTATTAAGCCGCCAGTACCCAAAACATCTAAAGCAGAAAAAGCTAGTGCTACGAGCAAAGACAAAGATAATGTTGTTTATAAAGCGCGGCGCGTAAAACTTTCCAAACCAAATAAACAACAGCAAGTTATTAATACTCGTATTCGACAAGAAAGAGTTAGGTCATCAGATGCACAAACTATGCGCATTAGTAAAGCTTTATCAATGTCAGGTGTGGGCGGCAGACGTTATTGTGATAAGTTAGTTGAAGAAAAAAAAGTATTAGTTAACGGAAAATTAGCACAACTAGGACAACAAATTTGTTCTCAAGACAAAGTTACAGTGTTGGATAAACTAGTTGTAATTAAGTGGCCCGATCGTTTAGCTAGAATTATTATTTATCATAAACCAGAAGGTGAATTAATCACTCGATCTGACCCTAAAGATAGAACAACTGTTTTTGATAAAATTCCGCTGCTTAAAAATAAACGTTTTATTGCAATTGGACGGTTAGACTTTAATACCAGCGGTTTATTAATCTTTACTACTTCTGGAGAATTAGCCAACCATTTTGCTCATCCTAGATACGAAATTCAACGCGAATATTCTGTTAGAATCTACGGTAAAGAGTTAACCCCTGAGCAAATCAATCAATTAAAATCTGGTATTAAATTAGATGATGGTAACGCTAATTTTTTAGATATTTTTAAAATTGACCATCAGGATACCGAAAGTAAGAATTTTTGGTATAAAGTTATTTTAAAAGAAGGCCGTAATAGAGAAGTGCGGCGCATGTTTGAGTTTTTTGATTTAACCGTGAGTCGATTAATTAGAACTAGATTTGGTCCAATTAGTTTACCCAGTCGTCTCAAACGTGGGCAATACTACGAACTAAATGAACTTGAAGTTGCTAAAATTATGCAAGAATTTGGTTTAACTATAGCAGGAACTAAATAATTTTTTAAACTAAAGGAACTATATGTCAATTAAATCTGATAAGTGGATTCGGAATATGGCAATTAATCATGGAATGATTGAACCCTTTGAGTCTAATCAAATAAAACAGGTAAATGGTCACAAAGTTATATCTTATGGAACCTCGAGTTATGGTTACGATATTCGCTGCGCCAATGAATTTAAAATATTTACTAATATCAATAGTACTATAGTTGATCCAAAGAATTTTGACACCAAAAATTTTGTTGAAATCAATGCTGACTACTGTATTATCCCCCCTAACTCATTTGCATTAGCAAGGACCGTTGAATACTTTAAAATCCCCAGAAATGTATTAACTGTTTGCTTAGGTAAATCAACCTATGCACGCTGTGGCATAATAGTAAATGTGACTCCTTTTGAACCAGAATGGGAAGGACATGTTACACTCGAATTTAGTAATACCACTCCGCTTCCTGCCAAAATATATGCAAATGAAGGTGTGGCTCAAGTACTGTTTTTTGAGTCTGATGAAATATGTGATGTTTCGTATAAAGATCGTCATGGCAAATATATGGGACAAAAAGGTGTAACTTTACCTAAAGCTTAACTTAGGAGGTACTGAAATGTTATCTAATGGACAAAAATTTATACAGGCTGTTGCAACAAATTCACCCTTACAAATCGTAGGGACTATAAATGCTTATCATGCCATCTTGGCTAAAGCCACAGGTTATAAAGCTATTTATTTATCTGGTGGTGGTGTTGCCGCTGGCTCTTTAGGGTTGCCTGATATTGCTATCTCCACCATGGAAGATGTCTTAACTGATGTACGTCGCATAACTGATGTGTGTGACACGCCTTTATTGGTTGATATTGATACTGGTTTTGGTAGTTATTATAATATTGCTCGCACTATAAAATCCTTAATTAAGTTTGGTGCTGCTGCATGTCATATTGAAGATCAGATAAGCGCCAAAAGATGCGGGCATAGACCAAATAAGGCAATTGTTAATACTCAAGAAATGGTTGATCGCATAAAAGCAGCTGTTGATGCTAGAACTGATACTAATTTTGTTATTATGGCCAGAACTGATGCTATAGCAAATGAAGGTATTGATGCGGCAATTGAACGCATGCAGCATTATATTGCTGCTGGTGCATCTATGATCTTTGCTGAGGCAGTTACTGATTTAGACACTTACAAAAAAATTAAACAAGTAATTAGTGTACCAATTCTGGCGAATATTACTGAGTTTGGTTTAACCCCTTTATTTACTAAACAGCAATTAGCTGCAGTTGGTGTTGACATGATTTTGTATCCACTTTCAGCATTTCGAGCAATGAATGCTGCGGCGCTAAAAGTATACCAAGCAATTTTAAATGATGGTACTCAACAAAATGTAATTAATTTAATGCAAAATCGAGAAGAATTATATTCTTTTCTTGATTATTATACTTATGAACAAAAATTAGACCAATTAAATAAGGACTTTAAAAATGAATGAACCAATAATTAAAGCTAAGAAATCTGTTGCCTTATCCGGTGTGGTTGCTGGTAATACCGCTATTTCTAGTGTTGGTAGAAGTGGCAATGACTTACATTACCGCGGCTATGATATTAAAGACCTGGCTCACAATTGTGAATTTGAAGAAATTGCGCATTTACTTATTCATGGAAAATTACCCAATATAAAAGAATTAGCTGCATACAAGTCACACCTTAAATCATTACGTGGCTTAAATAGTTCAATGAAATTAATTCTAGAACAATTACCCAAGCATACACACCCAATGGATGTGTTAAGAACTGGAGTTTCAATTTTAGGTTCAACTATTCATGAAGATCAAGTTAATAACTCAACTCTAACGCAAAAAATTGCCGATAAAATACTTGCAAGCATCAGTTCAATTTTAATTTACTGGTATCACTTTAGTCATAACAACAAAAGAATTGAAGTTGAAACTGATGATGACAGTGTGGGCGGACATTTCCTGCACTTACTTCATGGTAATCCACCACCACAGCAATGGGTTAAAGCTATGCATATTTCATTAATCTTATATGCAGAACATGAATTTAATGCTTCTACTTTTACTTCAAGAGTAATTGCCGGTACTGGTTCAGATATTTTTTCTTGTATTTGTGGTGGAATTGGTGCACTTAAAGGATTTAAACATGGTGGAGCTAATGAAGTAGCTTATGAAATTTTGCAACGCTATGATTCGACCGCAGCTGCAACTCTTGATATTACCAAACGCTTAAATAATAAAGAAGTTATTATTGGGTTTGGCCATCCTGTCTATACTATTTGTGACCCTAGAAATGCAATCATTAAAGAGGTAGCTCAACATTTATCCCAATTAGCCAATAATATGCAATTATTTGATATTGCTGCGGCGATTGAAGCCACGATGTGGGACAGCAAAAAAATGTTTCCTAATTTAGATTGGTTCTCGGCTGTTAGTTATCATCTTATGGGTGTGCCAACAAATATGTTTACTCCACTATTTGTATTAGCACGCGTGAGCGGCTGGAGTGCTCATATCATGGAACAAAGAGCTGATGGAAAAATTATCCGCCCAACTGCCAACTATACAGGCCCGGATAACTTAGATTTTATAGCTTTAAAAGATAGATAAAATTTAATGCTAAAATTATTTTTATTTTTAATGCTCTTTCAAAGCGGTGGATTGATTCTTCCTGGCCCTGATTTTGCTATTGTTTTCAGATTTAGTATAATCAAAGGAGCTAAGGCTGGAATTTGGTGCGCCTTTGGCGTGGCAACCGGAGTTTTAATTAATGTTTTCATTACCTACTTAATTGGTCACTCCTTATATACTTTTCACCGCCTATTGTATACATTATTTATTGCCGCTGGAACAATGTTTCTCTATTATATTAGTATCAATTTAATGCGTAATTTTTTTAATTTTAAGCAACAAACAACACAACCACAAATTAACTCGAATTCTACTCACCTAAGCAATTATCCTTTTTTTACTGGTTTGGCAGTAAACTTATCGAATATGAAAGCCATTATATTTTTTAGTAGTCTATTACCAATTACCGGTAAATTAAATTTAAATTATCTTTTACTTACTTGGATATCAATGGCTTTTATAGCCTGGTTATGGTTTTCATTTGTAGCGATAATGGTAAAC
>JAPJMP010000047.1 GCA_026461645.1 Burkholderiales bacterium | reverse complement strand
TATTTTTTTATTTCATTTTAATTATTTTTTTACGCAAGGTAGTTAAAATATTTTATATGGTATAAGTCATGCATTATCAGGATTTAAGAGAATTTATCGCATATTTGGAAACTATTGGAGAACTAAAAAAGGTAGAACAGCCAGTATCTCCAGAACTTGAGATGACTCAATTTTGTGCTACAGTGTTAAAAAATTCTGGCCCAGCTATTTTATTTAATCAGGTCCCCGGATATTCAATGCCAGTATTAGGCAATTTGTTTGGCACTACTAAAAGAGTAGCTCTAGGCATGGGGAAAAATGATATTTTTGAATTAAGACAATTGGGTAAATTTTTAGCTGACCTTAAAGAACCACAACCGCCTAGCGGCTTTAAAGACGCCTGGAGTAAATTGCCATTACTTAAGCAATTACTAAATATGACGCCTAAAATTACCTCACATGCGCCAGTGCAGGATAATGTGATTGATAAACATGATGTTGATTTGAGTAAGTTGCCAATTTGGCGCTGTCATGACCAAGATATTGCCCCTTTAATTACTTGGGGCTTGGTCGTAACTAAAGGCCCATATAAAAAAAGGCAAAACTTAGGTATTTATCGTCAGCAGGTGATCAGCAAAAATAAAGTTATTATGCGTTGGTTGCATCATCGAGGTGGTGCTATTGATTATCAAGAGTTCTGTAAAGTCAATCCAAACCAACCTTATCCTGTAGCTGTAGTTCTAGGCTGTGACCCTGCTACAATATTGGGGGCAGTAACCCCGGTCCCGGATTCATTGTCGGAATATCAGTTTGCTGGATTGCTTAAAGGAGCGAGGGTTGAATTAACCAAATGTAAATTGTCGGATTTACATGTTCCAGCTTATGCTGAAATAGTTTTAGAGGGATTTATTTATCCCAATGAAGATGCAGTTGAAGGACCATTCGGTGATCATACTGGATATTACAATGAACAAGAAAGGTTCCCAGTGTTTACTATAGAAACAATAACTATGCGGAATAATCCAATCTACCATAGTACTTATACCGGAAAGCCTATAGATGAGCCAGCGATTTTAGGTGTAGCGCTGAACGAGCTATTTGTCCCGATTTTGCAAAAACAATTTTCTGAAATTATTGATTTCTATTTACCGCCTGAAGGTTGTAGTTATAGAGTAGCAATAATATCTATGCGTAAAAATTATCCAGGACATGCTAAACGAGTAATGTTTGGTGTTTGGAGTTACTTAAGGCAGTTTATGTATACCAAAATAATTATTGTTGTTGATGAGGATATAAATATTAGATCGTGGCAGGAAGTTATTTGGGCAGTGAGTACTAGGAGCGATCCTAGCCGCGATGTTACAATAATTGATAACTCACCGATAGATTATTTGGATTTTGCTTCGCCACAGGCAAATTTGGGTGGAAAAATTGGTATTGATGCGACAAATAAAATTGGTAGTGAAACTACACGCCAATGGGGTAGTGTTATTAAAGAAAATAAAGTGGTGCAGCAAAAAATGGATAAATTATACAATGAGGTTTTCATTAAATAATACTATGCTATAATTATGACTATACAAATGATAGGTTAAATTTAATGTTTAAAAGAAGGTTTAAAATATGAGTTGGTTAAGTAAGTTATTACCACCAAAAATTCAAACTTTAGATAACGGTAGTGTAAAAAGTAATGTGCCAGAAGGTTTATGGCAAAAATGTGATGGATGTAGTGAAATCCTGTATTACACAGATTTAGAAAATAATTTACAAGTTTGTCCTAAATGTTCTCATCACCACTTAATGTCAGCTAAAGAGAGAATCGATATGTTACTAGATCGTGATTCTAGAATTGAGATAGCGAATGAAGTAAAACCTAAAGACATTTTAAAATTCGTGGATAGTAAAGAATATAGATTAAGGCTTGAAGAAGCACAAAAAAGTGTTAATGAAGATGATGCTTTAGTGGTAAAACAAGGTAAAATAAACTCAATTCCGGTGGTGGTGGCGGCCTTTGAATTCAAATTTATAGGGGGTTCCATGGGGTCGGTGGTTGGAGAGAGATTTACGCGCGGAGTTAAAGCTGCGGTAGATAATAATTGTCCCTTCATATGCATTGCTGCCTCTGGTGGGGCGCGGATGCAAGAAGGGGTTAATTCACTAATGCAAATGACTAAAACCTGTGCCGCTTTAACCTTGTTAAGTAAGAATAAATTGCCGTTTATTTCAATTTTAACCGATCCAACCATGGGCGGAGTTTCTGCAAGTTTTGCTTTTCTAGGTGATGTAGTGATGGCAGAACCATGTGCTTTAATTGGCTTTGCTGGGCAAAGAGTAATTGAACAAACTGTAAGACAGAAATTGCCTGAAGGGTTTCAACGAGCTGAATTTTTGTTGGAAAAGGGCGCTATTGATATGGTAGTAACTCGCCATGAAATGAAATCAACTCTAACTAAATTGTTGCTACTTTTACAAAATAAAGAAATAAATATTTAATTAAATAGGTTTTATTGAGGGAACACCTGTTATGAAAAAAATTAATATTTTACTATTGTTGTTTAGTATGTTAACCAATGTGGTTTATGCTGAGTCTAAAATAGATGTTATGTTTAGTCCGTATGATCATAGTGAGGATTTGGTGCTAAAAGTAATTAATTCAGCACATAATTCAATTTGTATGGCTACTTATAGTTTTACTTTACCCTCTATAGCCAAAGCTTTGGTTGCGGCTAAAAAAAGAGGCGTGGATGTAAAAATAGTATCTGATTACAGATCCAATATTAGAAAATATACAGTTACAAGATATTTAGCCAATCAAGGGGTAAATATTAGATTAAATGATAATTATGCTATTATGCATAATAAATTTATTGTTGTTGATAATAAAACAACAGAAACTGGATCCCTTAACTATTCTCAAGCGGCAACTAAAATGAACGCTGAAAATATTCTTATATTATGGGATAATCCACAAATTGCGAGTAAGTATAGCACGGAATGTATGCGTTTATTTAATGAAGGTACAATTTTGAAGGCTAGTTATCAATTTTAAAATGCAAAATTACACATCGCGTAATATTTTAATTTTGTTTGCAATTGCCTGTGGATTGTTTATGGAAAATATAGACGCCACAATTATCACAACCTCAGTACCAGTTATGGCTCAATCCTTGCACGCGGACCCTGTGTCCTTAAAATTAGCCTTGACCAGTTATATCTTAAGTTTAGCTGTTTTTGTACCAGTTAGTGGGTGGATTGCCGAACGTTTTGGTTGTAAATTAATCTTTACTTTGTCGTTTGCTGTTTTCATTTCAGGTTCTTTTCTGTGTGGTTTGTCTAATTCTTTAACACAGCTTGTCATATATAGAGTTATTCAAGGTATTGGTGGAGCTCTGATGGTTCCTGTTGGAACACTAATGACACTTAAAATATTTGGTACAGAAAATTATTTGCGTGTAATCAATTTTATAGTTATTCCCTCGCTAATTGGTCCGGTTATTGGACCAGTTATTGGCGGTTTAATCTCTTATAATTTTAATTGGCATTGGATTTTTTTTGTAAATATTCCAATTGGAATAATTGCCATATTTTTGGTCATAAAATTTATTCCAAATGATTTGTCTAAAGTTAAAGTAGAGGCAATTAACATCTGGGGGTTCTTATTTTTTACTATAGGTTTAACAGGTATTAATATTTTTTTAAATTTAGTTGATGAAAAATTTTTCAAACTAAATCAAATGCTACTAGTCTTGATGATTTCGATAATTTCAATAATTTTATATTTGATCAATAACAAAACGACAACCAACCCTATATGGAATTTAACTATATTTAAAATAAGAACCTTTAGAGTAACCAATATAGGTAGTTTAATTACACGTTTAGGAATTGGTGGCATCCCTTTTTTATTGCCTCTGTTTTTTGAATATGGTTTACATTATAATGCATATCAGGCAGGATTATTTTTGTTTCCTATGGCATTGGGAATGTTATTTGCTAAATTTATAATTCGTAAGTTATTAGAGTTATTGGGATTTAAGCGAATGTTAATATATAACACAATGGCTTTAGGTATTAATATTATGAGCTTTGCCTTTATTGACTCAAATTCAAACCTTATAACTATAATTATTTTTCTAATATTATTT